>NZ_JAFQ01000003.1 GCF_000526215.1 Nocardia sp. BMG51109 | reverse complement strand
TCGGACTTGCGCGGGGGCGTGGTGTCGGAGCCGATGTCGTCCGAGTCGTCGTCGTGCGACGCGACGACGGCGATGAGGGCGGCCAGCGCCGCCACCAGGAGCACGACGCCGCCGGCGATCCAGCCGAGCGCGCCCGGCGAGCGTCGCTGCGGCGGGCGGGCGGTGAACGCGGGCGGCGGCGGCGCACCGCCCGTGCCGCGGCGACCGGACGCACGCCGGGGCCATCGGCGTCGTGGTCGAATACGCGGGCGGGACCGACGGATTCGCCGGCGGCGCCACCATGCCCGGCGACGGGCCGACCGGCAGCGGCCCCGTGGCAGGGCCCACGGCACCGACCGGGACGGCGGCCGGGGGGCGGTCAGGGCGTGGCCGCGCGGCGGCCGCGAATTCCGCACAGGTCGGGAACCGGTCGACCGAACGCTTGGCCATCGCCCGCGCGATCACCGCGTCCATGGCCGGTGACAGCCCGCCCGGCCGCGCGCTGGCCGGCGGCACCGGCCGCTGCAGGTGGCCGTCGATCAGCTCGCTCGGATCCTCGGAGTCGAACGGGCCGGTGCCGGTCAGCAGCCAGTACAGCGCGCAGCCCCAGCGAATACTGGTCGGAGGCATGATCCAGCACGGCGCCGGTCATCTGTTCCGGCGACGCGTACGCCAGTGTCGCGGTGAACATTCCGGCCTGGGTCAGATGCTGGGAGTCCTCGCGCAGCCGCGCGATGCCGAAATCGGTGAGGAACACCCGTTCGCCCTTGCCGCCGCCGGAGCGCGCCAGCATGATGTTGGCCGGCTTTGACGTCGCGGTGCAGGACGCCGTTGCCGTGCGCGTAATCCAGTGCGGCGGCGACGCCCTCGATGATCTGCACCGCGCGCTCCGGGGCAGCGTGTGCGGGTTCACGGTGGCCGCGTCGACGCCGTCGACGTACTGCATGCTCATCCACAGCTGTTCGTCTCGACGCCGCGGTCGTAGACGGCCACGATGTTCGGGTGGGTCCAGCCGCGCGGCCAGGTCGGCCTCCCGCTCGACCGGGCGCGGATCTCGGCGTCGGCGAACAGCTCCCGGTTCAGCAGCTTCAAGGCGGTCAGGCGCGGCAGGCGGGGATGGCGCGCGAGGTAGACGAACCCATCCCGCCTGCCCCAGCAGGCGCTCGACGGAAAACCCGGCGAACACATCACCTGTGGCTCAACACCTGCGGATCCCCTTCCGGCGACGTACCAGTGCGCGATCCTACCTGTCCGGTCAGCCCGGGGTGACCAGGCCGGATTCGTAGGCCAGCACCACGGCCTGCGCGCGGTCGCGCAGCTCGAGTTTCGAGAACACCTTGGACACATGCGTTTTCACCGTCTGTTCGGCGACGAACAGCGCCTCGGCGATCTCCGTGTTTGGACATGCCCTTGGCGATCAGTTCGAGCACCTCCCGCTCGCGCGGCGTCAGCGCGTCCAGCGCCGGGGCCGGCTTGGGGCGGGCGCGGCGGCGGGTGACGTCGGCGATCAGCCGCCGGGTGACCGTCGGCGCCAGCAGGGCCTGGCCCTCGGCCACCACCCGCACCGCGCGCACCAGTTCCTCGGCGGGCGCGTCCTTGAGCAGAAAACCGCTGGCGCCCAGGGCTCAGTGCCTCGTAGACATAGTCGTCGATATCGAAGGTGGTGAGCATCAGCACCCGCACCGGCGGATCGGCATGCGCGGCCAGGATGGTGCGGGCGGCGTCCAGGCCGTTCATCTCCGGCATCCGCACATCCATCAGGACCACATCGGGCCGCAGCCGCGCCGTCTCCTCGACGGCGACCTTGCCGTTGGGCGCGTCGCCGATGACGCTGATATCGGACTGGGCGGCGAGCAGGGCGCCGAACCCTTGTCGCACCATCGCCTGATCGTCGGCGATCAACACGGTTATGGGCACGTGACCGGACCTCGGCTGGATCGGACGGTCGACAGCGCCCCGGCCGCCGCCGGCCCGAGCGCTGAACGGTAGGTGAACATCGTGACGAGTCTCGCACGAGCGACCCGCGGGCCGCGCGCCGTACCCCCGGTGCGCTGCCGGACGGAACCGCCGCCGATCTCAGCAGAACCTGGCGATCGACAGCAGCCCGGCGGCCAGACAATACACCGCGAACGGCAGGAGCGTGCGGGTGCGGAAGAACTGTTCCAGGAACCGCACCGACAGCCAGGAGGCCGATCCCGATACGACGGCACCGACCAGCACCGGCCCCCGGATCCCGACGGTCTCCGGTCCGGCCAGCACCGGCAGCTCGACCAGCCCCGCGCCCAGGATCACCGGCGTGGCGAGCAGAAAGGCGAACTTGGCCGCGTGGACGTGCTCGAGGCCACGGAACAGACCGCCGACCATGCTGAGGCCGGATCGGCTGAATCCGGTCAGCAGCGCACCGGCCTGCGCGAAACCGATCCCGGCGGCGTCGCGCAGCCCGAGGGCGGCCAGCGGCCGATCGGACTGCCGGCGGGCCCGGGCGTGCCGCTGGCGCAGTGCGAACCGGCGACCGTACTGCGCCAGCGTCGGCTCGTTGCGCCGGCGCAACCCCTCGCCGACGATCAGCACGACACCGTTGAGGGTCAGGAATACGCTCGCGTAGATCGGCGCCGCGAACAGCACGTGCAGCGGATGTTCGAGCAGCGGCCCGAGCACGCCGACCGGGACGGTGCCGATCACGATCAGCCAGGCCAGCCGTTGCGGAACGGTCTCCAGGCGTCTGGTGCGCAGGGTGGTGAGGAACCCGGCGACGATGGCGTACCAGTCCCGCCGGTAGTAACCGAGCAGCGCCACGGCCGTCGCCACGTGCAGGGCGACCACGAACGCCAGATACGGTGTGCCCGTGCCGGGTTCCTCCGTGCCGACCATGGCCTGCCAGTCGCCGCCGACCCACGCGGCCACCAGTACCGAATGCCCGAGGCTCGAGACCGGGAACAGTTCGGTGACACCCTGCACCGTGCCGATGACGGTCGCTTGGAAGTAGGTCAGCATCGCGAAGAGTCTGGCACGACCAGACCGCCACCGCCGCACGAGCATTCGGTCCCCGCCGCCGCGCCCCGGCAATTCGGGCGGATCCACCCGGGCCCGTGCGCCGTCACGCCCGGGACCTCGAATTCGTCTGCACTCCGGGCATTTCCGACCTGCCGGACGACGGACCGACACCGGCAGGTGCGATCCGCCCGGGCGATACGCCGCCGGGCGTCAGGACTCCGGAACGGATGTCTCGGGCGCGGTCCGGGGCGCCGGCGCGACGACGGCGGGCGTGACCTCGGCGGCGACCGGTCCGGCGTCCGCCCCGAACGGCAGCACGGCGCGCACCTCGAAACCACCGTCGGGCCGGGTACCCGCCGTCAGCGTGCCGCCGATGGCCGCGGCCCGGGCCTGCATACCCGAAATACCCGTTCCCGGTGCGCCGTTCGGCACGACCACGCCGGGCTCGTTGCCGATGACCACCTCGACCGCGCCGGGCCGGACCGTGATCGTGACCCGCACCGCGGTGCCGGGAGCATGACGCGAGGCATTGGACAGCGACTCCTGCACGATCCGGTACAGCGCCAGGCCCGCCGTGTCCGGGACCGCGGCCAGCTCACCCTCGAGCACCCAGTCGACCGGCACCCCCGCCCGGCGGGCGGCGTCGAGCACCGCGAGGACGTCCACGGCCGCCGGCTGGGGTGCGTGCTCGGGCAGCTGGCCGTCGCTGCGCAGCACCCCGAGCATGCCGCGCACCTCGTTGAGCGCCTCACGGGCCGAGGCCCCGATCGATTCGAACTCCGCCCTCGCCTGCTCGGACACGTCGGCGACCCGGTAGGGCGCGGTCTGCGCCTGCACCACCACCAGCGACATGTGGTGGGCGACCACGTCGTGCAGGTCGCGGGCGATGCGCGCCTTCTCCTCCAGGATCGCCCGGCGCGCCCGCTCCAGCTCGTTCTCCTCCTCCCGCCGCACCAGCTCCCGGCGCGACAGCACCAGCCAGCGCACCAGGAGGCCGAACACCACCAGGCCCGTCATGGCGATCGGCCACGCGAACGGGTCGCCGGTGCGGGCCATCGTGGTGACGAACAGCAGCGACGAGGCCAGCCAGGCCACCACCACGATCTGCATCTGCGCCCGCACCGCCACCGCGAACAACAGGGCGAAGCAGGTCAGGATGTGCACGACCTGGAACGGCAGCGAGTTGCCGGGCTGGTTGGCGATGGCCAGCGCGATCAGCAGCGCGGAGCCGGCGGATATCGCCCAGCCGAGCGCCGGGTTGACCCGGATCAGCGCGAACGGCAGCGCCGCCAGACCGGCGATGAACGGCTGGGCCGCCGCCGGCACCTGGTGGGTCAGATGCAGGGTCGGCCACGCGACCGAGAACAGCGTCACGGTGACCACCACCGTGAACACGTCGAAGACGAACCGCATGCGATCGGGCCGCCGCGTGGTCAGAGTCACCTGTCGCGCCGCCTGCGCAATCCGAGCCATGCCTATGACCGTAGAAAACCTCCATGACCTGCGTCGTCATACCGGTGGATGAATTCGCACCCCTACCTGGGTGCTAGCCGGAAATCCCGCTCCCCCGGCGCGCCGGTACCGAAATCTATCCCCGGCGTGAGGACGGGTGAGGGGGATGTCCATAACCTAGGCTGTCATGAGCGATGCAACGCAGGGCCGCCCCTCCCGGGCGGAGCCGGTCACCGACTCGTCCGACGCGCGGGATGCGGGCACACTGCCGACCGAATCCGGGAGCGGCCGCGCCGCCTCGGCGCCGGACGGCAGATCCCACCGGCTACGCCGGCTCGGCGGCGGCGCCGCGGTGGTGGCGATGGTGGCGGGTTCGACCGTTGCGTTCGCACCCGCGGCGACCGCCGCGGTCACTCAGCCGACGGTCGAGAGCGCGGCGGCGCGGGCCGCGATCATCGAATTGACCGGCGACCATCCCTGGGAAGCGGTGATCCCCGGCGATTTCCAGGCGCGCCAGGGCTACCGCCCGGCGGTGACCGACGGACTGCTGGGCGACCCGAACGGCGGCTGTTCCTCGCCGATCGCGATGCCCCCGGACTTCGACAGCGCCTGCAAGGCCCACGACCTCGGCTACGACATGCTGCGCTACGCGGATCGCGAACAGCAGCCGCTCGGCCCGTGGGCCCGGCAGGCCGTCGACGCGGCCCTCGAGCAGCGCATGTATTCCGCGTGCGGCGCGCACCCCGATTCCGTCACCCACGCCCGCTGCGAGGTGCTGGCCGGCGTCGCGACGACCGCCGTCGACCTGAACTCCCGCCGCCAGAACTACGCCACCCCGGTACCGGAGTACGTATTCGGGACCGAGCTGTCGGGTTCCGACCTGGGCAGCCAGGCGGGACGGTTCGCCGCCCCGGCGGCCGCGGGTGCGGCCGCCCTCGTCGCCCTCCTCGTGGGCCTGCGGTGGGCTCGCCGCCGCGGCTACAGCCCGCTCGGATTCCTCCGTAGGAGGCCACGCATTGCCCTGCCGAACTGAGCCGGGACGGCACCGCCCATCCAGGGCCGTGCCCGTGACCTCCCCGGATCACCGCTCCCCCGAGCGGTCACACCCGCGGCCGACGACGGTCGACCCGTCGGCCGCACCCCCTGAGCGCTCCCCGAGCGCCCTGCCACGCCCGAGCGCCCCGCGGCCCCTGCCGTGCACAGGCGCGTACCCACCGGGCACCCGGCGCCCGCACTCGACCACCGATCGGTGGCACGGCGTCTTCACCGTGCCCACCCACCGCTGCGCTCACAACCGCGCACCTGTCTTCTCGAATCTCCCTGTGACTCCGAGGATTTCGCATGTCTACCGCCATCGTCCCGCCCGAGCGCCACCGGGCCGCCCCCGAGCCCCGCCCAGCCGCACCCGGCCCCCGTCGAGCAGACCCCGAGCAGCGCCGGATCGCACCGGCACACGGCCGAAACGCACCGGCGCACGACACCGAGCCACAGAGGCGTCGGGCAGTGCCGGAAGATCATGCGGCACGACCGGAGCGCCGTCGGGCCGCGGCGGACCGTCGGCACGAGCCGAAGCCGAAGACGCAGCGGCCGAAGGCTGTTCGCGCCCGGCACCACCTCCGGCCACCCCGGATCGGCACCACCCTCGCCGCGACGCTGGGCACCACGGCGTCGCTGTCTCCCGGACTTCTCCCCCGGACCGCCGCCGTCCAGGCGATTCTGACCGGGCTGCTGGTTGCGGCCGGGTTCGCCCTCGCGGGTTTGTCGCGAATCATCGCGCGGCGCACCGGATTCGATGCCGACCGCATACCGGTCCGCCTCCGGTGGCAGGCGGCGGCGACGGGTGCGGTGGTGATCGGCGGCGCCGGCGTTCAGGCTCACCTGTGGCAGGGCCGATTACGGTCGGCGATGGGTGTCGCGGCGCTGTCCCCGGCCCATTGGCTGGGCTGTGCGGTCGGTGCCGTACTGGTCGCGGGGATGCTGATCGGCTTCGTGCGCGGGATACGGTGGCTCATCGGAGGATTCGGCCGGTGGCGCGGCGGCGCCCTGGTCGTGGCGGGGGTCGTCACCGCCCAGGCGATCGCGCTACCGGCGGTGGTGAACGGGCGGCAGTCGGCCGATGGTTCCGCAGAAACCGCTGTAGTGCAACAAGTTTCGATGGCCCGGTCGGGCGGCAGCGGGTCGGCGGTGAGCTGGTCGTCGCTCGGTGCGGAGGGCCGCAAGTTCGTCGCCGGGACACCCTCGCACGCCGTCCGGGTGTACGTCGGAGCGGAGTCGGCGCCGGATACGGATTCCCGTGTCACCCTGGCGATCCGGGAGCTGGAGCGCTCGGGCGGGCTCGACAGGTCCCACCTCGTCGTCGCGGTGCCCACCGGTTCGGGGTGGATCGACTCCCGGGCCGCCGACGGACTGGACGAACGTTTCGGCGGTGACGTCGCGCTCGTCGCCCTGCAATACTCCCAGGCCCCGAGCTGGGTCTCCTTCGTCTTCGGCCGCGACGCCGCCGTGGCGTCCACGCGCGCCCTGTTCACCGCCGTCGAGCGGCGGATCGCCGCACTGGACCACAAGCCGCGGCTGTACCTGTACGGCCAGAGCCTGGGCGCCGCCGCCGGCAGCGCGATCTTCGCCGATGACACCGACCAGGAACGTCGCGTATGCGCCGCGCTTTGGGCCGGACCGCCGGGCGGGAACGTACATCGCGCGGGCGCCACCGTCCTCGCCAATTCGTCCGACCCGGTCGTCCAGTGGTCCCCCGAACTGCTCTGGCGCGCACCGGATCTCACGGGCACCCGCCCGGACGCCCCGCACCCGCCCTGGCTGCCCGCACTCGGCTTCGTGCAGACCACCGTCGACCTGATGACGGCCCTCGGCCCGCCGCCGGGCCACGGCCACCGCTACGGCACCGACCAGGGGACCGCGATGGGAACCTGCTGACCGGCCCCGCCTCGGACCGTTCGGATCGCCACTCTAATATGTAGGGTACATATTGTGTGTATAGAGCACATTACTGCTCTGTGCGCACAACCTGTGCTATACCGATCCTCGCAGGTCGGCAGCGCGAACAGGCGGAAGGACGGCATGGAAAAACCCACGGACCGGGTCGAATTCGAGACCATGCTGCTCAGCCGTCACACCCTCAACCCACGCTACCGTAGCGACAGCACGCGCCTCGAACGCAGCGCCTACATCCTGCTCTGCCGGCTGTCCATCGAGGGCCCGATGTCGATCGGACAGCTCAGCGAGGCGTTCGGACTCGACGCGTCGACGCTAAATCGCCAGACCGCCGCCCTGCTGCGCTCGGGTCTGGTCGAGCGCATCCCCGATCCGGAGGGCGGCATGGCCCGCAAGTTCCGGATCAGCGACAAGGGCGAGAAGAGCCTGACCACCGAGCGCAACGCCAATATCGACGGGCTGAACCGGGTATTGCGGGACTGGTCCGCCGAGGACGTCGCCGCCTTCGCCGACTACGTACAGCGCCTCAACACCGATATCGAGCGCATCGGCGGCCGCCCCTGGCCGCGGCCCTGACCGCCGATCCACCGCCGGCGGCCCCGCACCGGACCGTCCACTACATCCTTACGCCAGCGGGCCCCGCGCCGTCTCGTAGGCCGCGCCCACCCGGTACAGCCGGTCGTCGGCCAGCGCCGGGGCCATGATCTGCAGGCCCACCGGCATGCCGTCGTCGCGGCTCAGCCCGGACGGCACCGACATACCGCAGTAGCCGGCCAGGTTACTGGGCAGCGTGCACAGGTCGGACAGGTACATCGCCAGCGGATCGTCGACCTTCTCGCCCAGCTTCCAGGCGGTGAACGGGCTGGTCGGCGAGACCAGCACGTCGACCTGCTCGTAGGCGGCGTCGAAGTCCCGGGCGATCAGCGTGCGCACCTTCAACGCCTGGCCGTAGAAGGCGTCGTAGTAGCCGGCCGACAGCGCGTAGGTGCCGATCATGATGCGGCGCTTGACCTCCGGGCCGAATCCGGCCTCGCGGGTCGCGGCCATCACCTGTTCGGCGCTGTGCTGTCCGTCGTCGTCGACGCGCAGGCCGTAGCGCATGGCGTCGAAGCGGGCCAGGTTGGAGGACACCTCGCTGGGCAGGATCAGGTAGTAGGCGGGCAGCGCGTACTCGAAGTGCGGGCACGACACCTCGACCACCTCGGCGCCGAGCTCCTTCAGCACCGCCACCGCGGCGTCGAAGGACGCGATCACGCCGGACTGGTAGCTGTCGGACCGCAGTTCCTTCACCACCCCGACCCGCACGCCCTGCAGATCGCCCCGCGCGCCCTGCCGGGCCGCCTCGACCACGGGCGGCACCGGCGCGTTGCGGGAGGTCGAATCCCTCGGGTCGTGGCCGGCGATCACCTCGTGCAGCAGCGCGGTGTCGAGCACCGTGCGCCCGCACGGGCCGCCCTGGTCCAGCGACGAGGCGCAGGCGACCAGGCCGTATCGCGAGACGGTGCCGTAGGTCGGCTTGGTGCCGACGGTGCCCGTCATCGAGGCGGGCTGCCGGATCGAGCCGCCGGTGTCGGTGCCGATCGACAGCGGCGCCTGGTACGAGGCCAGCGCCGTCGCCGAGCCGCCGCCCGAACCGCCCGGAATGCGCTGCGGGTCCCAGGGATTCAGGGTCGGGCCGTAGGCCGAGTTCTCCGTGGACGAGCCCATCGCGAACTCGTCCATGTTGGTCTTGCCGAGGATCGGGATCCCCGCCCCGCGCAGTGTGGCCGTCACCGTCGCGTCGTACGGCGGCACCCAGCCCTCCAGGATCTTCGATCCGCAGGTGGTCGGCATGTCGGTGGTGGTGAAAACGTCCTTGAGCGCCAACGGAACTCCCGCCAGCGGCGAGGCCACCGTGCCGTCGGCGACCGCGCGGTCCACCTCGGCGGCGGTCGCGAGCGCCTGCTCGCCGGCCACGTGCAGGAAGGCGTTGAGTTCGCCGTCCACCTCGGCGATGCGGTTCAGGTGCGCCTCGGTGACCTCGACGGACGACAGCTCGCGGGCGTGGATCTTGTCCGCCAGTTCCGCGGCGGTCAGCTTCGTCACGTCGCTCATTCGCCCTCCCCCAGGATCTGCGGAACCATGAACCGCTGCTGCTCGACCGCCGGGGCCCCGGACAGTGCCTGCTCCGGCGTCAGGCCGGGCGTCACCGTATCCGGCCTGGCGACGTTCGCGGTCGGATTCGGCGACGCGGTGGCCGGGACGTCCGCGGTGACCTCGGCGATGACCCGCACGTGGCTGAGAATCGAATCCAGCTGTCCGGCATACGTGTCGAGTTCCTCGTCGGTCAGGGCGAGCCGGGACAACCGGGCGAGGTGTGCGACCTCGTCGCGGGAGATGGCGGGCACCGCAGGACCCCTTTCGGCAGGTTCTGAATCTTCCGGACGCGCGGGCGTGCGCGAGACGGGCCGGAGTGTGTATCGGACGCTAATCAGTTCAGTTTAGTGAATGCAACACAGCCCGCTGCCCCGGCCCGGCCGCACCACGTGCACGAACCGAAGTGTGTATCGAACGCTAATCAGTTCAGTTCGGTGAATGCAACACAGCCTGCTACCCGGCCCGGCCGCACCGCGTGCACGAGCCGACCGGCAATCCGTACCGTGGTCCCGGTCCGCATGTCTGGCACGGGACGGCCGCGCGGCCGATAATGGCCAGTGGCCCAGTCACGCGGTGTCGTAGATCACCGCGCGGAAGATGAACCAACTATGCGGGTACGCCGGGTGTAAGTATTGCGGGACTCGGGTAACCGTCCGAAAGTCTCGGCCGCACAAGATCGGTCGCACAGGAAAGGAAGGAACGCACGTGTCATTTCTGCTTCGCGTGCAACTTCCGGATCGCCCAGGAAGTCTCGGTTCACTCGCCCTCGCTCTGGGCTCGGTCGGCGCCGACATCCTCTCGCTGGATGTGGTCGAACGCGGCGCCGGCTATGCGATCGACGATCTGGTGGTGGAAGTTCCCTCGGGTGCGCTACCCGACACGCTGATCACCGCGGCCGAGTCGCTGGCCGACGTGCGTGTCGATTCGCTGCGCCCGTACTCCGGCATGCTCGACACCCACCGGGAGCTGGAGCTGATCGATCAGGTGGCCAGCGCCCGCGACGATCGGCTGCAGGTACTGGTCGACGGCGTGCCGCGGGTACTGCGCGTGGGGTGGAGCACCGTCATCGATACCGGGCCGCAGGGCGCCTATCGAGTGGTGGGCAGTGCCAGTGCGCCGGAGACACAGGCGGGTTCGGCGCCGTGGATGCCGCTGGAGAAGCCGGCGGCGCTGGACGGCGAGGGCGACTGGGTGCCGCAGATCTGGAAGGATATGGACACCAAGCTGGCCGCCGCCCCGCTCGGCAACACCGGCAGGGCGCTGCTGCTCGGCCGGCCGGGCGGACCGGAGTTCCGGCCCTCGGAGGTGGCTCGGCTGGGCTACCTCACCGGAATCATCGCCACCGTGCTCGGCTGAGCGTACTCGTTCCGCCCACGCCCGTGCCGCTCGACAGCCCTGCGCCGGGCGCCTACACACTCAACCGCATGACCGTGACCTGCGTACCTCTGCGGTTCGTCCAATCCCGTTCCGGCACAGGGACGAAACCCATGCGGTCGTAGATCCGGCGAGCCTCGCGCATCGACGACATGGTGGCCAGCACCACCGACGTGAAGCCCTCCGCACGGGCGGTATCGACGACGGTGTTCACCAGTGCCGTACCGACGCCCGCGCCGCGTGCCCGTTTCGCCACCGCCAGCATCCGGAACTCCAGCTCGCCCGGTTCGGCGACCACGGCGTACGGGGTGCCGGGGCGGGTGACGGTGAGCGAGCCGAGCACCTCGTCGCCGCGGGCCGCCACCAGCACTCCGGCGGCCGACGCCCGGGTGGCCGCATCGAAAAGTTCTGCGACATAGGGGCTTTCGGCGTCCACATGCCCCTCGCCCACGTACACCTCGACGGTCAACGCACCGACCGTCGCATACTCCTCCACCCGCACCTCGCGGATCCCGAATCCGGACTCCACCACGACAACCACCTCTCGCTCATCTCCCGCGCAACCACACGGCACGGGTGCGGCACGCTCACCGCGGACCGTGCGCACCGGCCCGACGGCTCCGCCCGGTCGACCCCTGCTCGACTCCGCTCCAGCCGACCCGACCTACTCGACACCCGACCTACTCGACTCTGTCCTATTCGACCGCCGACGGCCCACCCTCCAGCAACCGGCGAAACCCGTCCTCGTCCAGGATCGGCACGCCCAGCTCCTCGGCCTTGGCCGCCTTGGAGCCCGGCGCGTCACCGGTCACCACATACGCGGTCTTCTTCGATACCGATCCCGCGGCCTTGCCGCCGCGCACCAGGATCGCCTCCTTCGCCTCGTCGCGGGAAAACTCTCGCAGCGAACCGGTGACCACGATAGACAGGCCCTCGAGCGTTCGTTCGATGGATTCGTCGCGCTCGTCGGCCATGCGCACGCCGGCGGCGCTCCATTTCTCCACGATCGCCCGGTGCCAGTCGACGGTGAACCACTCCTTCACCGCGGCCGCGATGGTCGGGCCGACACCGTCGACGGCGGCCAGCTCCTCCCCCGTGGCGCTCTCGATGCGCTCCATGGTGCCGAGTTCGGCGGCCAGGGCGCGGGCGGCCGTCGGGCCCACGTGCCGGATGGACAACCCGACCAGGACCCGCCACAGCGGGCGGTCCTTCGCGGTGTCCAGGTTCTGCAGCAGGCGCCGGCCGTTGGCCGAGAGACTGCCGTCCTTGTTGGTGAAAAGCGTTGTGGTGAGCAGCTTCTCCTCGTCGAGCGCGAACAGGTCGCCCTCGTCGGCGATGGCGCCCGACTTCAGCAGGTCCACGGCCGCCTCGTAACCCAGCGCCTCGATATCGAACGCGCCGCGGCCCGACATGTGGAATACGCGCTCGCGCAGCTGCGCCGGACAGTGCCGCTGGTTGGGGCAGCGGATATCGGCGTCGCTCTCCTTCTCCGGCGCGAGTTCGGTACCGCATTCCGGACAGTGCGTGGGCATGACGAAGGACCGCTCGGACCCGTCGCGCACGTCCGCCACCGGGCCGAGCACCTCGGGGATCACGTCGCCGGCCTTGCGGATGGTGACCGTGTCGCCGATCAGCACGCCCTTGCGCTCGACCTCGGCGGCGTTGTGCAGCGTGGCCATCGAGACCGTGGACCCGGCCACGCTGACCGGCTGCATCACCGCGAACGGCGTGACCCGGCCGGTGCGGCCGACATTGACCTGGACATCGAGCAGCTTGGTGGTGACCTCCTCCGGCGGGTACTTGTAGGCGATGGCCCAGCGCGGGGCGCGGGAGGTGGCGCCGAGGCGGCGCTGCAGCACCATCTCGTCCACCTTGACCACCTGGCCGTCGATCTCGTGCTCGATGTCGTGGCGGTGCTCGCCCCAGTACCGGATGCGCTCGACCACCGCGTCGGCGCCCTGCACGCGCACCGTGTGCGCCGAGACGGGCAGGCCCCACGCGGCCAGCGCCCGGTAGGCCTCGTACTGCGAGTCGGGCGTGAAGCCGTCCATCCGGCCGAAACCGTGACAGATCATCCGTAACCGGCGGCGCGATGTGACCGCCGGATCCTTCTGCCGCAGCGACCCGGCGGCGGTGTTGCGCGGATTGGCGTACGGCGGCTTGCCCTCCGCGACCATCGCGGCGTTGAGATCCTCGAAGTCCGACAGCCGGAAGTAGACCTCGCCGCGCACCTCGAGCAGCTTCGGCACCGGGAACTCGTCGTTCACGGCGAGCTGGACCGGGATGTCGTCGATGGTGCGGGCGTTCAGGGTGACGTCCTCACCGGTGCGACCGTCGCCGCGGGTGGCCGCGCGGGTCAACCGGCCCTCCTCGTAGACCAGGTTGAGGGCGACGCCGTCGATCTTCACCTCGCACACGTAGTGGATGTCGGGGCCCGTCTCGGCCTCCACGCGGCTCACCCAGACCCGCATGTCCGCCTCGTCGAAGACGTTGTCCAGCGAGAGCATCCGCTCCAGGTGGTCGACCGCGGTGAACTCGGTGGCGAAGCCGCCGCCGACCAGCTGGGTCGGGGAATCGGGGGTGCGCAGGTCGGGGTGGGCCTCCTCGAGCGCGAGCAGCCGCTGGAACAGCGCGTCGAACTCGCCGTCGGAGATGACCGGCGCATCGCGCACGTAGTAGCGGAACTGGTGCTCGCGCACCTCCTCCGCCAGCTGCTGCCACCGCGTCCGTTCGTCGCCCGTCGCCGCGACGCTCTCGACACCCGGTTCGCTCACCGCGCCACCTCGCCGGTATTCGGCGACATCACGCCCGCGGCGCGCTGTGTGCCCGCGCCCGCGGCGCGCTGTGCCCCTGGTCGACTCGCAAGCTCGTTCACATGACGCAGATTAGTCCAGTCCACCGACGCCTCCGCGGCACATTCGGGCACGTCGGGCCTGTCGGTCGGCCCGGCCGGGACCGCCCGGCAACGGAGAGGACCCCGGCGGCGACACCGCGTCCGGCATCACCACCGGGTCGCGGCGGCGGTGCGGTACGGCGCTGCTCGCCATCGGTGAGCCGGAGCCGGTTCGAACACCGCCCACATGATCCGAGCCCTGGCGGCGCACCGCGAATAGGTCCGGACGGTGGGTCATCCGGGCCTCGACCGGCACGGCGTTCCCGGACCCGCCGACGTGGATCGTCCGATTCGACCGCGCTCGGGAACACCCGGACGGCGAGTACGGTTGGACGGCGCATGGAACTCGTAGCAGCGCTCGACTTCGCGCGCGCACACCGGCGGTCGGTGCTCACGACCCTCCGCCGCAACGGCCGCCCGCAGTTGTCCAACGTGACGCACTGGGCCGGCGAGGACGGGGTGATCCGGATATCGATCACCGCCGATCGGGCCAAGTTCTTCAACCTGCGCCGCGAGCCGTGGGCCGCGCTGCACGTCACCCGCGACGATTTCTGGGCGTATGCGGTGATCGAGGGCGATGCCGAGCTGTCACCGGTCGCGACCGAACCCGGGGACGCGACCGTCGAGGAACTGATCTCCTACTACCGCGCGCTCAGCGGCGAACACCCCGACTGGGACGACTACCGCCGCGCCATGGTCGCCGATCGCCGCGTCGTCGCGCGCCTCCGGCCCACCCGCGCATACGGCATGCTGCCCTGAGCCGCGGCACTCTTCCGAGCAGGTCACGCCCCCGCAAGGAGGCGCCGCCGGGATCGAGGAATCACGGCGCGGGAGCCGCGGGCTCGGGAATCTCCCACCCGTTCGGGTGGCCGTGCACGGTCGGGTCGTAGAGCAGCACGAACCAGTGCTGCTGCGGAGCCGACAGGGGGAACGGCCCGACGGCCAGCTCCTCGGAGGTGTAGCGCCCGTCGCTCGAGGTGCGGACCCATTTCGGTGTGCCGCCCTGCTGATCTATCCACTTCTGATACACCGAGCGCGCGGGCTTGGCCGCCATGATCACCGACATCAGCGGTAGCGCGTCGAGTTCCGCCACCGTGGAAACTAAGGGTAGGCCGTCGCTCACACCTGCCAATCTAGGCGAGTCATGCACGAATTTCATGACTATCCGGAGCAGAGCACGGCGGGCCCGATGTCGAGACCGGTGTCGCGGGCCGCCGGGGCGGACGGCAGGATGTCTCGGGTGCTGCGCAGTTTTCAGGTGACCAATCACAGAGCGCTGGCCGAGACGCAGGAACTGCGGCTGGTCGGCAGCCGGGCGGGCGCGCTGCCCGCCCCCGTGACCGCCGTGCACGGCGCCGCCGCGACCGGTAAGTCCAGCCTGGTCGACGCGCTGGCCCACATGCGCGACGCGGTGCTGAACTCGGTCACCGGCTGGGATCCCTACGCCGGTCCGGTGCGCGCGCCGCACCTCGGATTCGCCGATCGCCCTTCGGAGTTCGTCGCCACCTTCGTCGCCGAGGGCGTCCCCTACACCTACGGCTTCCGGCTGGACAATGCCGACGTCACCGCCGAGTGGCTGCACAGCCATCCGCGCAGCCGCCGGCGGGTGGTGTTCGAGCGCGACGGCGACGGCATCCGCATCGGGCCGATGTTCGAGCCCGTGCGCTACGGCATCGGGGCGCTGGCGCCGCTGGTGCGGCCGAATGCGCTGCTGCTCAGCCTGACCGGGCAGATGTACGCCGAGGCGCTGGTCCCGGCCTACCGCTGGTTCGCCGCACAGTTGGATGTGCAACGCGGACAACAGGATTCGCAGACCATCGCGCAGCGGCTGGGCGGCCACGTGTCCCGCTCCGCCGACAACGCCGCGCGCCTGCTCACCCTGCTGCGCTCGGCCGAGCTGGGCATCGAGGATCTGCTGATCGCCGAGAACGACCCGATGTACGCCGACTACCTCGCCGAGCTGGACGGCGAGATCGCCGGCGCGGCAGCCGAACTCGACGCGTGCATCGCCTCACCGGCCCGCGCCGAGCAGTTGCGGCAGACGCACGGGCTCACCCCGGTCGGGCTGGAGCGCGAACTGAGTAATCTGCGCGCCGCCCGCGACACCCTCTACTCCCGCATGGCGGCCCGCCGCGGCGCCGGTCTCGGCCTGGTGCACGAGGGCGTCGACGCCCCCTTCGACATCGCCGACGAATCCTCCGCGACGCTGGCCCTGCTGCGCCTACTGCCGCCGGTGCTCGACGCTCTCGACACCGGGCGCGTACTGGCCGTCGACGATATCGACTCCCACCTCACGGCCGATATGGCCGGGCGGCTGATCCAGCTGTTCCGGAATCCGGAAACCAATTCGCGCGGCGCACAACTGATCTTCACCACCCGCGACTGCACCCTGGTGCACCCCACCGGCCCGATCGGCAACGACGCATCCAGAGAACAGCGCGAGGAACACCGCACCACCGGCTCCCGGATTCGGCGCAACACCGTCTGGCAGCTGCACCGCACCCCGACGGGCACCAGCGAGCTCACCGCGCACTGAACCGCCGCCCATCATCCGGCCCCGGCCCCAACGTTCCGGTGGCTCCACACGCTCCGCAAGCTCCCGCCCTACGTCTCCGGCGCTCCCGAACTCCCACCCTGCAACTCCCGAGCGCTCCGTAACCTCCTGCAACTCCTGAATCCCTCCGCAAGCTCCGCGCCGCGTCACCGGACCGCTCCCCACACCCCGGCTGCGACTACGGGGACTCCGCACGGCCGCGGTCCTGACACTCTGGAAGCTGCGCAAGCTCCCGTCCTCCGTCTCCGGGTCGCTTCTCGAGCTTCGTCAGCAATTCGGGGCCGCTCCGCAAACCCGCTCCGCAAACCCGCGCCGCGACTCCGGGTAGCTCCGCAAGCTCTGCTCCTGGACGGTGCGCATAACATGGGGACATGCTGGAGATCGCCTTACTCGTGACGGCCGTCGTCGTGCTCGTGGCGCTCGTCATGACGTTCCGGCGGGGGCGCGGCGGGTCGGGCGCGCGGCCGGGCGGCAATCGTCCGCAGCCCGAGGTCGGCACCCTGCGCGTCACCGGCGTGAGCCCGCGCCCGGCCGCGCAGGGGAACCAGTTCGTGACGATCACCGGCACCCTCTCCGGGCCGACGGTCCCGGGCGAGACCGTCTACGGCCGCTTCAACTGGGACGTCAACCAGTGGCCCTCCCCCGGCGACGACATTCCGGTCGAATACCCGCCCGGCAAGCCCCAGCACTGGCAGATCGGCCACCCGGGCGCCGGCCCGTACTTCCGCTCCTGACGCCGGCTATTCCGGCGCGACGATCTCCAGGCGCGGAAAGTAGCACCGATACCGCCCAGGGTCGCGAGTCAGCAGTCGATACCCCGCGACGGCCGCGTGCGCTCCGATATAGAAGTCGGGCAGCGGCGATCGCCTGTCCCCGCCCCGCGGCGATAGGCGAGTCCCTATTGGATCGCAGATCGGCAGGCGCGAAGCCCGGCATCGGCTCATTCGAAGGTGGTGGCGTCCGGGTCGTCGGCGAATGCGCGGGCGGTTTCGGTGGCCAGGTCGAGGGCGCGGCGGGCCCAGCTCAGCGGGGCGCCGGCCAGGCCGCAGGCGGGGGTGATCAGCATGCGGTCGGTCACCAGGCGGCGCGGGAAGCCGAGGCGGTCGAGCAGCCGGACGGCGGGCTCGGCGAACTCGCGCCAGGTGCCGGGGCCGGTGGGGGCGACGGTCGGAATCAGCCCGAGCGCCAGGCGCTTTCCGGTCTCCAGCAGCTCGCCGACATCGTCGAGGTCGCGAGTGCGGAGGACGGCGAGGTCGAATCCGACCGCGGCGGCGGCACTGCCGCGCAGCAGCGCGAGCGCGGGCGGCTCGGCGCACGTGTGCACCAGAACCGGGACCTCCAGCGCGCGCACGACCGTATCGAGCACGGCCAGCGCCTCCGGCTCGGGCACGGCGCGCACGGTGTGCAGCGCGCTGGCGCCGCGGATCGAGCCGCCGAGCACCGCGGTCAGCGACGGCTCGTCCAGCTGCACCACGACATTCGCGCCGAGCCGCTTGCCGACCTCTGCCGCGTGCCGCGCCACGCCCTCGGCCAGCGATTCCGAAAGATCGCGCACCGCACCGGGATCGGTGAGCGCTCGGTGGCCACCGGGCAGTTCGACCTGCGCGGCCAGCGTGAGCGGTCCCACGGCCTGCACCTTCACCGTGCGCCCGGATCCCGCGAGACCCGCTGTCTCCCAAGCCTCTTCGAACGCATCGAGGTCGGTCCGCAGCAGATCGTGCGCCCGCCGCGCGACGGTGCCGCGACCGGCGGCGAGGCGATAGCCGCGCGGCGTGGTGTCGAACCGCATGTCGACCAGCAGGGCCGAGGCCCGGCCGATCAGGTCCGAACCCGCACCGCGCCCGGGCAGTTCGACCAGATGCGGCAGGTCGCCCAGTTCACCGACGACGGTCGCCGCCGCCTCCCGCTCATCGGTACCCGGCCAGGATCCGACGCCGGTCGCGATCCCGCCGCGTAGCACGTCCTCGTTCGACGTCACGTGCACCTTCCATTCGTTCGACCTCGATACTCACCGCACGAGTGGCCCGTTCGGAGCGTTCCCCGGTAAGAGGGCGAAATCCGGTGCGCCGCCGACGCACTCGGCCATGGTGCCGACGCTACGCCGGACAACCGGAGCAGACCACGCGGAACCCTCGGCCGCGCCGCGCCGCCGACCGCACGGTGCGGTGCCGGCGCGGAAGAACTCGCGGCCGGACCGTCGCGCCCAACGGCCACTCGGCGCTCGCACGCACCGGCATCCGGCCGCGGGACCGTCGCAATCGGCGCGATCGGTGCATGCGGGCGCCCCGCATCACCCGGGATCCGGGCACGGCCGACGGTCGACCGCGACCCGTTCACCGGGCGGTACCCGGAACCAACTCCGTCGCCGGTGCCGCGGCCTCGCGCTCGGTGCCGCTGATGGTGCCGCTGCCGATCACCTCGTCGCCGGACGGATCCGGGCGATACAGCACCACGGCCTGGCCCCGGGCCACACCGGTCAGCGGTTCCCGCAGGCGCACCTCGAGCCCGCCGTCGACCGCCTCGGCGACCGCCGGGGCCGTGCCGCCGTGCGCGCGCACCTGGGCCACGCATTCGATCGGCCCCTCCGGCGCGGTGCCGGACGTCCAGATCGCCCGGTCGGCCAGTACGGTCCACACCTCCAGCTCCTCGGCGCCGCCGACGCGGACCGTACCGGATCCGGGATCGATGTCGGTGACGTAGCGCGGGCGGCCGTCCGGCGCGGGGCCGGGCAGCCCGAGCCCCTTGCGCTGACCGATCGTGAATCCGTGCACGCCTTCGTGTTCGGCGAGCTTGCGGCCGTCGGAGTCGACGATCGCGCCCGGCCGGATGCCGATCTCGGCGCCCAGGAACGCCCGGGTGTCGCCGGAGGGGATGAAGCAGATGTCGTGCGAATCGGGCTTGTCCGCCACCGCCAGGCCGCGCTCGGCGGCCTCGGCGCGGATCTCGGGCTTCGGGGTGTCGCCCACCGGGAACATCGCCCGCGTCAGCTGCCCGGCGGTCAGCACGGCCAGCACGTAGGACTGGTCCTTGTCGGCGTCGACGGCCCGGCGCAGCACGCCGTCGTGCAGGCGCGCGTAATGCCCGGTGGCCACGGCGTCGAAGCCCAGCGCCACCGCCCGGTCGGCCAGGGCGGAGAACTTGATCTTCTCGTTGCAGCGCAGGCACGGGTTGGGCGTCTCGCCGGCCGCGTAGGCGGCGACGAAATCGTCGATCACGTCTTCCTTGAAGCGATCGGCGAAATCCCAGACGTAGAACGGGATTCCGAGCACGTCGGCGGCGCGGCGAGCGTCACCGGCGTCCTCCTTGGAGCAGCAGCCGCGCGCTCCGGTGCGCAACGTCCCGGGCGTGGCCGACAGCGCCAGATGCACCCCGACCACCTCGTGCCCGGCGTCCACCGCGCGCGCGGCCGCCACCGCGGAATCGACCCCGCCGCTCATCGCAGCGAGCACCCTCATCGCGTCCCTCCTTGTCTCGGATAGCGCTGCTCGTCGGTCCCTTCGTGGTTACGCGCGCTGCCTCCTTCGGGCCTGCGACGAGCAGCGCCGGCACCCGCCAGCCCGGCCGCCTCGGCCCGCTCCACCACGGGCGGCAGCACCTCCAGCAGCCTCGCTATGTCGTCTTCGGTCGTGGTGTGCCCCAACGAGAATCGCAGCGAACCGCGCGCCTGCCGAGGCTCGGCGCCCATGGCCAGCAGCACATGGCTCGGTGCCGCGACACCGGCGTTGCAGGCCGAACCGGTGGAGCATTCGACCCCGGCGGCGTCCAGCAGCATCAGCAGCGAATCGCCCTCGCAGCCGGGGAAGGTGAAGTGGGCGTTGCCGGGCAGGCGCCGCGCACCCGTCGCCCCGTTCAGCACGGCCGCCGGGAGCGCCGCGCGCACGCCGTCGATCAGGCGGTCGCGCAGGCGGGTCAATTCGGCCGTGCGCGTGGGCAATCCGCGCACGGTCTCGCGCAGCGCGGCCGCCAGGCCCTGCGCCGCCGGCACATCCGACGTGCCCGAGCGCAGGTCGCGCTCGTGGCCACCGCCGTGCACGAGCGGCACGCAGGGCACCTGGCGGCCCAGCAGCAGCACGCCGGACCCGTGCGGCCCGCCCACCTTGTGCCCGGCGATGCTGGCGGCGGCCAGCCCGCCGGCGGCGAAGTCGATGGGCAGCTGCGCCGCGGCCTGCACCGCGTCGCTGTGCATCGGGACGTCGAATTCCTGTGCCACGGCGGCGAGTTCGCCGATCGGCTCGATGGTGCCGACCTCGTTGTTGGCCCACATGACGGTGACCAGCGCGGTCTCGTCGGCGTGCTCGGCGAGGGCCGCGCGCAGCGTGCGCGGCGAGATCGTCCCCGTCGCGTCGGCCTCCAGCAGCGTCACCCGCGCGCCCTCGTGCTGCTCCAGCCACTCCACGACATCGAGCACCGCGTGGTGTTCGACCGCGCCGACCAGAATCCGGGTGCGCTTCGGATCGGCGTCGCGGCGCGCCCAGTAGATCCCCTTGACGCCGAGATTGTTGCTCTCGGTACCGCCCGAGGTGAAGATCACCTCCGAGGGCCGCGCCCCCAGATCGGCGGCGATGGACTCGCGCGCCTCCTCCAGCAACCGCCGCGCCGTGCGCCCGGAGCCGTGCAGCGACGACGCATTACCCGCGCACCCCAGGGCAGCGGTCATCGCCTCGACCGCGGCCGGGAACATGGGTGTCGTGGCCGCATGGTCGAGGTAAACCGTCTGGGGCACCGCACCGACCGGACCCGGGAAAGCCGACTTCATGACCAATACAGCCTATCCCACCGTTGACCTGGGCATCCTCGGGGTCTCCCCCTGCACTCTACGAAATTTCTACGACTCGTCCAGGAGTCGTAACCCGGCGACCGGCCGCCGGTATTCCCCACACCCCTCGCTCTCGGTCCCGGTAGATCGCCTTGTCCGAGGTCGTCGGCCGCCTGCGAACCACCGGCCCGGGCACGGACCTCGCGCCCGGCATGGCCACGCGACATCAGCACGCTCCACGGGCCTGCGTGCTGGTACCCGCCGCGGTGGTGTGCACTCGGAGTTCGTCGAAGAGGCCCCTCAGGCCGTCACCCCGCTGGTACAGCTCAGCGGGGCAACCCCGGCGGCGAGGTGACGTGAGGGTCAAGCGCTTTCGCGGGCGGCGGCGCGGCCGGTCCGGCGGCCGGTGAACAGGCAGCCGCCGAGGAAGGTTCCTTCCAGGGCGCGGTAGCCGTGCACACCGCCGCCGCCGAATCCGGCGACTTCGCCCGCGGCGTACAGGCCGCGGAGGGGGGTGCCGGTGGCGTCGAGGACGCGGCCGGACAGATCGGTTTGCAGGCCGCCGAGGGTCTTGCGGGTGAGGATGTTCATCCGGATCGCGATGAGTGGCCCCGCGGCGGGGTCGAGGATCCTGTGCAGCGGGGCGGTGCGGACGATGTTGTCGCCGATGTAGGCCAGGGAGCGCCGGATGCCGATGATCTGCTGGTCATCGGTCGTCGGGTTGTCGACCTGCAGGTCCCGTTCGTGGATCTGACGGGCCAGGTCGTCGCCGTTGACGAGGTCGCTGCCGGTGAGCCGGTTCATGCCCGCGACCAGGCCGGACAGGTCATTGGCGACCACGAAGTCCGCACCACGGTCGGTGAACGCTTTCACCGGAGCCGGCGTCGGGTTGCCGAGGCGGGCGGCAAGGTAGCCGACAAGGTCTTTACGAGTGAGTTCGGGGTTCTGCTCGGAGCCCGACAGCACGAACTCCTTGTCGATGATCTTGCGGTTCAGCACGAACCACGAGTAGTCGTAGCCCGAGCGCCGGATGAGTTCGAGCGTGCCGAGGGTGTCGTAGCTGGGGATGCCCGGTACGGGGAACCGCTGTCCGCGGGCGTCGAACCACATCGAGGACGGAGCGGCGAGCACGCGGATGCCGTGGCCGGGCCAGATCGGGGTGTGATTGGTGATGCCTTCGGTGTAGTGCCACATGCGGTCGCGGTTGACCAGCCGCGCCCCGGCGGCCTCACTGATGGCGAGCATGCGGCCGTCGACATGGGCCGGCACACCGGTGATCATGTGCGCCGGTGGCGCGCCGAGACGGGCGGGCCAGTTGCGGCGCACCAGGTCGTGGTTGGCGCCGATGCCCCCGGAGGTGACGATCACCATCGGCGCGCGCAGCTCGAACTCGCCGACCACGGTGCGGGAGCTGGGTGTGCCGCGCGCGGCGCCGGAGGGTTCGAGCAGGCTGCCGCGGACTCCGGTGACCGCGCCGCCGGTGGTGACCAGGCCGTCGACCTGGTGGCGGAACCGCAGCGATACCAGGCCGCGGGCCGCGGCGTCGCGCACGAGCCGTTCGAACGGTTCCATGACGCCGGGGCCGGTGCCGAGGGTGAGGTGGAAGCGGGGCACCGTGTTGCCGGGCCCGTCGACCCCCTGGCCGGCGCGTTCGGCCCAGCCGACGACGGGCACCCACCGCATGCCGAGCCCGGCCAGCCACGCCTGTTTCTCCCCGGCCGCGAAATGCAGATACGCCTCGGCCCACCGTTTTCCCCAGTAGTCCTCACCGAGCGGATCGTCGGGCCCGCGATCGAAGCCGGCGGTGGTGAACCAGTCGCGCCACGCCAGCTCCAGCGAGTCCCGTACCCCGGCGGCGCGCTGCTCGAGGGAATCGATGAAGAACAGCCCGCCCAGCGACCAGAACGCCTGGCCGCCGAAACCGGCTTCGGGTTCCTGGTCCAACAGCAGCACCCGCCGCCCGGCCGCGGCCAGCTCCGCGGTGGCGACCAACCCGGCCAGTCCCGACCCGACCACGATCACGTCGGCATCCGGCGACGGCGCGGCGCCCGCGCGCCCGGCCCCCGTCAGGGCGGCGGCCACGGCGAGCCCGCCGCCGACCGCCAGCAGGCTGCGACGGGGCACGGTGTCGTTACTGTGCTGTGAAGACATTCGGTTACGAAACCAGGGCAGCCCGCCCGGCGGTAGGGGGCAGCGCCCTCACGGTGAGGCGTCCCAATGGTGAGAAGCTTCGTTGTGACGTTCCACAACGCCGTCTCCGCGATGCCCGCCGCCGGCGAACCGGTCACCGCCGCCGCGGCACGGGAAGCCTTCGAAGAGGTCGGCGTCGTCATCGACCCGACCGACCTCCGCGTCGTCCACGTCACCCACGTCGCCGGGTCCGGACCCGAACCTCGGCTCGGCATCTTCCTCCACACCAGCCGATGGACGGGCGAACCGGCCAACCGTGAGCCCGAGAAGTGCTGGGGCGTCCGCTGGTTCGACATCAACCGGCTGGCCGACGTCGACCTGATCGAATACCCCGCTGTCGGTATCTCGGCATTCCTGGCGGGCGGAGCCGCGTCGTTCAGCGAACACGGCTGGCGCGTACCCGCCGACACCTGACCACAGCATCGGTCTGGAAACCGTGGCGCGGCGTCATCGACCGGCGCCCGGCCACGGTCGCCACGGCACCGGGCGGGCCGCGTCGCTCACAGGACGAGAACCGGGACCAGGGCGGCGATGAACACCGTCAGGCTCCACAAAGCCGGTGCGGCCGTTCGGATCTGGGCCTCCCGAGCGAGTACCCGCGCCGAGACCGCCGGGCTGCGGGCCGGGTGCAACGGCGCGAGCCGCTCCTCCAGCCGCTGATACACCAGGCCGAGCACGGCCCCGTATGCCAGGTGTCCGACCAGGGAGGGGAACGCGGCGGCCAGCGTCTCGGCGGACCACTGCGGCACCTCTCCCAGCAGCAGCGGCAGCAGGAAGAGATTGCCGAGCGCCCACCACAGCAGCCCGTAGGACACGCCCCAGCCGATTCCCGAGGCGGCGTCGAAGCTCCTGCCGCGGAAGAAGATCGCGTAGGTGACGCCGATCGTCATCGAGATCAGCAGGTGCGCAACGGCTCCGACGACCACCGATTCGGAGGCCACGAGCGCCGCCACCGTCGGCAGGAACCCGACCGCGATCATGACCCCGGTGAACACCACGCCGCCGGCCAGACCGGCGACGACGCCGTACAGCACGGACATCGCCCGGCCCGCGATCAGGCGGTCCGCCCGCCGGTCCCGGACATCATCCGACAGCAGCGCCCGGGTGAAACCGTCGAACACCGCGAAGAGGCCGGCCGTCCCCGCCCCCGTGATCAGGTAGGCCGGCAGTGCCGATACGGCGTCGTGCGCCGTCTGCCCGGTCCAGTCCAGCCCGTCACCGGCGAGCAGCGACGACAGGGTCAGCCCGGCCACCAGCCACCACAGGAATCCGTACACGGTGCCCCGGATCAGCGCCGGGCCGGTACCGTCGCGCCGGGACCCGAACAGCAGCCCGTACCCCGCGCCGATGAACGATCCGGCGAGCACCAGCGCGTAGCCGCCGCCCTGCATGGGCCGCAACACCATCGACAGCAGCACTCCGGACACGACCCCGGCCGCCGTCGCGACGGCCGCCGTCCGGATATCCGTATCCCGGCGGCCATGAAACCTCTTGGTGGACAACGTGATCACGGCCGCAGCCACCGCACCGTAGAGCAGGTGGCCGACCAGGCTGGGGAACAGGTCCCGGGCGTCGGCAACGGTCCAGCGCACCGGATCACCGGACAGCACCGGCAACAGCGTCAGCGGCCCGGCGAACCACCACGCCACCCCGTAGAGCAGGCCCCAGAACAGCAGGTCGCCGGTGCCGGTCGCCTGGCGCACGGCCGCCATGCCGAATCCGGCTCCGAGGATCGCCGCGATGACCAGGTGCACGAGGGCACCCACCACCGGGCTGTCGGCGCGCACGATCGCGGCCACCGTCGGGAGGAATCCGATCAGCACCATGATCGCGCCGAAGGCGACACCGCCGGCCAGCCCCGCGACCGCACCGATCGACGCGCCCCGCGTCAACGGTAACGGCTTGTCGCCCACCGTATTCGAGTGTTCCGCGCTGCCGGTGGCCGGAAGTGTGTCATACATGTCGATCCTTGTCCGATGCCGTGGTGGTGATGATCGCGGTCGAGGTGAGCGCGATGTCGCGGGAGAAGACCAGATCCAGCAGCCAGTCGGCGGCCACCCGCAGGCGCTTCTCCGCCCCGGGCAATTTGCCGAGATACACTGCGCGCCACAGCATCCACCCGATCAGGCCGGACACCCTGCGGCCGAATACCTGCCCGGCCGCCGTCCGGTGCCCGAGGGACACCAGCACGCCCAGCGCCCCGAATCGGAACGGCGCCGGTGACCGCCCGCCGAGGACCGCGGCGACATTGTCCGCCACCGCCTTACCCTCCCGAATGGCGTGCTGCGCGGTGGGCGGGTAGTAGCTTCCGGGGTTCTTCGGGTCCGGAATCCTGGCGCAGTCCCCGAGGGCCCACACCCCATCCACACCGGTCACCCGCAGGCACTCGTCGACCTGCAACGGACCCGCGGCGCCCGGCTGCCCGATGCGTTCGACCAGCGGGTTCGGCCAGTTGCCCGCGGTCCAGGCGAAGGTGTGCGTCTCGATCTCCGCCTCGTCGGAGAACCGCACGGATCCGGGACCGGCCCCGACAACCCGTGTCCCCAGCCGGAATTCGATGCCTCGCCCGCCCAGCGTGCGCAGCGCGTAGTCACCCAGGTCCGCGGGCAGTTCGGGCAGCAGCCGGTCGCCGGAGTGCACCAGGACGAAGCGCGGCTCGGCGTCGTGCAGGCGCGGATAGTAGTGCAGGACACCGTGAACAAGGTCGTACAGTTCCGCGATCAGTTCGGTCCCGGCGAATCCGCCACCGGCGACCACGAAGGTCAGCAGCCGGACCTGTTCGGCCGCATCGGTTTCCAGATCGGCCTGCTCCAGCGCGGCCAGCACATGGTTGCGCAGCCGGTTCGCGTCGTCGATGGATTTCATCGCGAACGCGTGTTCCGCCAGACCCGGCAGATCGAAGAAACGCGGCACGGCGCCGACCGCCACGATCAGTTCGTCGTAGGGCACCCGCTGCCGGTCCCGGCTCCCGGCGGCCACGACCAGCTCCCGCCGAGCGGGATCGACCGACTCCACCCGGCCGTGCAGGAACGAGGCGTACCGCAGCGCCGTGCGCACCGGTGCGGTGATGTGCCGCGGCTCCAGCGTGCTCGAGGCCACCCCGACCAGCAGCGGCGTGAACAGCAGGAAGTTCGACTCGCTGATCACCGTGACCTCGGCCCGCAGTCCGCGCGCCACCAGCGTCTCCAGCCGGCGCGCCGCGCCCACTCCCCCGAATCCGCCGCCGACCACCACGATATGCGGTGCGCGCGGAGCGGTCTGCGCGGCCCGGCGACGCCACAGCCCGGTCAGCCCGTACATCAGCGGGCCCGCGACGGCGCCGAGCAGCGCGACCGGCACGAGATCGTCGAAGGCCGAGACCGCCTCGGGCAGCGTCCATTTCGGCACTCGTCCCGATACCAGCACCGACAGCGTCAACCGCCAGAACAGCCAGTCGGCCAGGCCGAGCAGCAGGCCGACCGCCATGGCGGATCCGGCGCTGTGTTTCCGCCCGCCGGCCAGCAGGCCGAGCACCGCGCCGAAGAGCACCGCATGCCCGATCCACGCTCCCCACGGCGGCGCCTCGGCTCCCCCGCCCGGCACCGTCGCGAGCACTCGCACCGCGGCCGCGGCGGGTACCGCGGCCACAATGCCTGCCGACAGGCGCTGCGGCAGCATCGTCCGTGTTCGTTCCATCCCACTCTCCGTCATCCCAGGCGCGGCACCGCCGCACACCACCGGTCCCCGGCGGCTCGCCGGACCGGCTTCCGGGCACAGTGATCGCGAGCGGAGACCGCGTTACGCCGCGCCGGGCGGCCGCTGGGTGACGAAACTGTGACGTCGTCGGGATCCATCAAATGACCGGGCGTTCAAGAGGATCCGAGGCTCCCCCGCTCGGGCCGTCACAATTTGTTCACGGCTTTATGCGTGATTTCCCCGGTTCGGCGAACGTAGCGTCCAGTGCGTGAAACCTGCAGCCCTCCGGGATGATCCCGAGCAGGAGCCGGACCTGCTACTGCCCGAACCGGTCACCCGGCGGATCTCGCCCGCACGCTCGGCGGCCGTCGCCGCGCGGGTCGGCATCGCGCTGGGCGTCGCGGTCGCGGTGTGTTTCGTGACCGGACTGATCAGCCACTGGATCCAGCATCCGCCGCCCTGGTTCCACTGGCCGGCCAACCCGCCGTGGCTGTACCGGATCAACCAGGGCGCGCACGTGATCTCCGGCGTCATGGCGATTCCGCTGTTGATCGTCAAGCTGTGGTCGGTGTTCCCGCGGCTGTTCGCGCGACCGCTGATCGGCAATCCGCTGCGCCTGCTGGAGCGCGGATCGATCGCGGTGCTGGTCGGTTCGATGATCTTCCAGCTGGCCACCGGGCTGTTCAACACCGCGCAGTACTACCCGTGGCAGTTCTTCTTCACCTCCACCCACTACGCCATGGCCTATGTCGCGTTCGGCGCGCTGGCCGTGCACCTGGCCGTGAAACTCCCGGTGGTGCGGACCGCGCTGGCGCGACCGGCCGCCGACGCCGACGCCGACGCCGACGAAGCGAGCGATACGCGCCGCCCGGACGCACGCCTGTCCCGGCGCGGCGTCCTCGGTGCCGCGGTCGCCGCCACCGCCCTGGCGGGCGTCGCCGTGGCCGGGCAGTCCGTGCCGTGGCTGCGCTGGATATCCGTGCTCTCACCACGCACCGGCGAAGGGCCGCAAGGACTTCCGGTGAACCGCACCGCCACCGCCGCCGGCGTCACCGACCGCGCCCGAGAGGCCGCCTACCGGCTCACGGTCGCCGCGGGCGGCACCGAACGGGGCTTCTCCCGGGCCGAGTTGGAGGCGCTCCCGCAGACCTCGGCGGTGCTGCCGCTGGCCTGCGTCGAGGGCTGGAGCGCGTCGGCGCACTGGTCCGGGGTGCGGCTGCGCGACCTGCTGGCCGCCGCGGGCGGATATCGCGGCGGCGACGTCGCGTTCCAGTCCCTCGAACAGGGCGGCATCTACAGCAACACGCTGCTCCCCGACACCCACGTCGTCGACGACCAGACGCTGGTCGCGCTGCGCCTCAACGGCGAGGAACTCTCCCTCGACCACGGCTACCCGTGCCGCCTGATCGCCCCGAACCGGCCCGGCGTGCTCCAGACCAAATGGCTGTCCAGGATCGAGGTGCGCGCATGACCGCGATACGAGTGCTGCTCGGGCTCGGCGGCATCTGGCTCGCCTGGTACGGCATCGATCTGGTGCTGGAGCAGGATTCCACGAGCCTGATGTCCACCGCCCGCTGGTTCGTCGGCGGCATCCTGATCCACGACGCGATCGTCGCGCCCCTGTGCGCGGTCGTCGCCCTGCTCGCCCGCCGGTTGTTCCCGGCGAGCTGGTGGGCATCGATCGCGTGGGGCGGGCTGTGTACCGCCACCCTGGTGGTGGTCGCCGTCCCGGTCGTTCAGCGATCCGGTGCGGTGCCGGGGAATCCGACCATCCTCGATCGCGACTATCACACCGGACTGCTCATCGCGATCGCCGTGGTCTGGGTGGTGGTCGGCATCGATATCGCCCGGCGGCGGATGCGCCGCCCACCGGCACCGCACGCCACCACCGAGAGGAGCGCACAACCATGACCGAATTCGACGACCTGCGAGCCCTGTTCATCAACTGCACCCTGAAACGGTCCCCGGAGACGAGCAATACCGGCGGACTGATCGAGGTCAGCGCGAACATCATGCGCAAGAACGGAATCGAGGTCTCGCACGTCCGCGCGGTCGATCACGACATCGCCCCGGGAGTGTGGCCGGACATGACCGAGCACGGCTGGCCGGCCGACGAGTGGCCCGCATTGCAGGAGCAGGTGATGGCCGCCGACATCCTCGTGCTGGCGGGCCCGATCTGGCTGGGCGACAACAGTTCCGTCATGAAGAAGGTCGTGGAACGGCTGTACGCGAGCTCCGGAATCCTCAACGACCGGGGCCAGTACGCCTATTACGGCCGCGTCGGCGGTTGCCTGCTCACCGGGAACGAGGACGGCGTCAAGCACTGCGCGATGAATCTCCTCTACAGCCTGCAACACCTCGGATACACCATTCCGCCGCAGGCCGATGCGGGATGGATCGGCGAGGCGGGGCCGGGGCCGTCGTATCTGGACCCGGGTTCCGGCGGGCCCGACAACGACTTCACCAACCGCAACACGACATTCATGACCTGGAACCTGCTGCATCTGGCGCGGCTGCTGAAGGACAACGGCGGCATTCCCGCGCACGGCAATCAGCGGACGGAATGGGACGCCGGCGCACGGTTCGATTTCGAGAACCCCGAATATCGGTAACAGACGGATATGCCTGTGCCCGTAACGAATTCGGCCTCACACACCACTATCAGGGGTCGCGGCGGCCGGACGACGGTACAGGGGCCGGCGGACCGCGATCCGATGGCCGCCCACCCCACGGCGGTGCGCGGCCATCACCCAGGGGCGCCGGGCCGGGTTCACCCTCAGCCCGGTCCGGCGCCCCGCCATCTGAACGAAACCCGTTGTACCGCACAGTGATCCGAAGGTGAATAACGGTGCCGACCCGCCCCGAAACAACAAGCAACACAGTCACTTTCACCGGTAGCGACGGAATACTCCTGTCCGGGAGGCTGGACCGTCCCGCCGGCCGCTGCGCCGCCACCGCGGTATTCGCACACTGCTTCACCTGCGGCAAGGACATCGTCGCCGCGGCCAGGATCGCCCGCGCGCTCGCGGCGCGCGGCGTCGCGGTCCTGCGGTTCGACTTCGCCGGACTCGGCGACTCCGGGGGCGAATTCGCCGGCTCCGACTTCAGTTCCGAGGTCGACGATCTGCGGCATGCGGCCGACCATCTGCGGGAGACGATCGGCGCACCGAGCATCCTGATCGGCCACTCGCTCGGCGGCGCCGCCGTTCTCGCCGCCGCGCACCGCATTCCCGAGGCGCGCGCCGTCGTCACCATCGGCGCGCCCGCCGACCCCGCACATATCGAACACCTGCTGGGACCGGCCCGCGACCGGATCGCCGCCGAAGGATCGGCCACCGTCTCGATCGCGGGGCGCCCCTTCACCTTCCGGCGCAGCTTCCTCGACGACATCCGCACGCAGCGGCAACGGGAACGGATCGCGACGCTGCGGTGCGCCCTGCTGGTGATGCACTCCCCGCGCGACGAAGTGGTGGAGCTGCGCAATGCCCGGCAGATCTACGACGCCGCACCGCATCCCAAGTCCTTCATCTCCCTCGACGGCGCCGACCACATGCTCACCGACCGCGCACACGCCGTGTACGTCGCCGACGTGCTCACCGCATGGGTCGGCAGATACCTCGAACCGTCGGCCGGCCCCGGCGCCGTCGCGGTCGAGCCGGCGACGTGAACAGGCCCGCTACCCAGGACGGCGACGAGCGCCGGCACCTGCGCCGGGTCGATCTGGACGGCCGGGTTGTAACGAATACCGAAAACGGCGGCACTGTAGGCCATGGATTGCAGGTCTGTCCGGGATGCCGGATGAGGAATACGCCGGGGATCGACAGCCGCCGCGCGGCCCGGCCGCGGGTACTGGTGGCCGACGAGAACCCGCTGGTCCGCGAAGTCGTCCGCGCATACCTGGAGCGGGACGTGTCGACGGTGGTCGAGGTCGGCGACGGGGATTCGGCGGCGGCCGCGCTGGACGGGCGGGCCGGCACGGCGGGCGACGGCGGTGACGGCATCGATCTGGCCGTCCTCGACGCCTGCCTGCCCGGACGGAGCGGTCTCGAGATCTGCCGGGCGGTTCGGTCGCGCTCGCACCGGCCGGATCTGCCGATCATCCTGATCTCCGGTCTGGGCGCCCACGACCGGCACCGGGTGCTCGGCCTGGAAGCGGGCGCCGACGATTATGTCGCAAAGCCTTTCAGCCCAAGGGAATTGGCGCTACGTGTCGCCGCGGTGCTGCGCCGCTCCCCGGCGATCGGCTCGGATATCCGCTACGGCGATGTCCGAGTGCTGCCCGGTTCACAGGCGGTTCTCATCGAGGGTGTGCGGGTGAATCTCACCGCGCGCGAATACGAGTTGCTGGTTTTTCTCCTGCGGCATCCGCACCGGGTCTTCAGTCGCGTGGAACTGCTGACCCGGGTCTGGGGCTGGGAGTTCGGCGACCTGTCGACGGTGACCGTGCACGTGAAGCGGCTGCGCGCCAAACTCGGTGCACACCACCGGATTTCGACGGTATGGGGCCGCGGCTATTCGTGGGGACGTGACGATGCCATCGATGCCGCCGTCCGTCGTGCGGCCGCCGGCTGAGCGGCGTGCGGTACGACGGCCGGCCGGTTCACCGATGCCAGTCCCGGAATGCGTCGAGAACCGTCCTCCGGATCTCCGGAGGGATGGTCTCCGGCTGCAACTCACCCGCGACCTGAATCGTTCGACGGAACTGATCCAGGTAGACATCACAGCCGTCGCACTCGGAAATATGCTCGATGAAGCGCTGTTCGGTCGCTTCGTCCAGGGCGCCCTCGAGGAACGCCGTGACGAGCTCGACGAATTCGTCGCAGTTCACGGGCGCACCGATCGTTCCGCGGCGAAGTACTCCTCCAACGCCGCCCGCACGATCGCCCGGGCCCGGTGCAGGATCACCCGTTGATTGCCCGGCGAGATATCCAGCATCTCGCACACCTCCTCCGAGCTGTAACCTTCCACGTCGCGCAGGGTTATGACGATACGACTACGGTCCGCCAGGGTAGCGACGGCCGCGCCCACGATCCGCAGCACTTCCGAATGTTCGGCGGCGTTCTCCGGCTCGGACCAGCGCTCCGGCTGCTCCCCCGGCAGCCAGTGCCCCGGATACCGGTCACCGGCCGGACGGAACCGGCCCGGGTCGACGGTGGCGCCCTCGTCGTCGGAGGTCAGGCTGCCGAAGGGAATGGTCCGGCTTTCCTTGACACCTCGCTTCTTCGCCGTGTTCACCAGGATGCGGAACACCCACGTCTTGAGCGAGGACCGGCCCTCGAAATTACCGACGCCACGGATCACGGCCAGCCAGGTCTCCTGGACGACCTCCTCGGCGGAGGCCTCGGACGAGACGAAGGACCGGGCGAGCCGCAGCATCGATGCCGACCACGCATCCAGCACGAGCTCGAAGGACTGCTCATCACCGGTGCGGAGTCGATCGGCCAGCACGTCGTCCGGCGGCAGCGTCCCCTCGGAACTCACGGAGTCTCCTCGATCTGAATCGAACCTCCAGGCACTCTATCGCCACCGCCGGGCCGGTGCTCGGCGCCCGTGGACCACCCCGGACCGATGCTGCCGAGGGGTGTGAACCGCCGCTGGGCGGGTAGGCCCGGCACAGGTTCCCTCGTGATCCGGATGCCGGATCACCCGACGACAGGGAGGTGTGTCATGCCGAAGGCATGGACCGACAAACAGGAACGGCAATACGAGCACATCAAGGAGTCCGCCGAGGAACGCGGCGCCGGCGAGGGGCGCGCCAAGGAGATCGGCGCCCGGACGGTGAACAAGAACCGCGCCCGGTCCGGGCAGTCCCGCAAGGCCAGCCGGACCTCCGTCGAGGACATGTCACCGCAACGCCGCGGCGGACAGCGCTCCCATTCGGGCTCGCAGGGCCCCACCTTCGACCAGCTCTACAACGAGGCCCGCCAGCGCAACGTCAAGGGCCGCTCCAAGATGAACAAATCCCAGCTCGCCCACGCCCTCGGCCGCCGCTGACCAGGTCAGGAGCGGCCGAGTTCCCGTTCGAAGGCCAGGACCTCCTCCGCGAAGGCGGAGGGGTTGTCTTCGGGAGAGAAGTGCCCGGCGTCCGGCAGGAATCTCAGTTCGGCTCCGGGTAGCGCGGCGGCGAGTTCGCGGGCTTTGTCCGGAGGGAACCAGGCGTCGTTGTCGCCCCAGAGCAGCCGTGTCGGCACGGTGAGCCGGTCGAGCCGGGACACCAGCGGTGCTGCCATGTCCTCGTCGTAGCGGGCGACCGCGCGCCAGTAGGCAGCCACGCCGTCCTCGCCACGCCAGGGCAACATGTACGCCTCGAACGTATCCGGCGACATCGGCCGGTATGTCGTCTGCGCAAGGTGGGCGGCGATCATCCCCTCCGCGATATGCGTCGGCAATTGACGCATCGTGCCGATGTTCTCCCGTGCGAGGCGGGAGAAGTCCGTGACGAACGGCGGAACAACGGCGGCGTCGGCGAACACGAACGCACCGACGTCGAGCCCCTCGAAGAAGTGGGCGCGCAAGGCGAAGATCGGCGCGAAGTCGAAGGCCACGACAGTGGGCGCGACGAGGCCCCAGTGTGTGAAAAGCTCGGGCAGCCGGCGAGCCTGCTCATCCCATGAGATGTTCTGGCCTGTGAAGCGGTCCGAACGGCCGAAACCGGGCCAGTCGAATACATGGACACAGTGCCGCGCAGACAGCTCCCCCACGACATTTCGCCAAATGAATGACCAGTTCGGCGTCCCGTGGAGCAGAACGATCGGTGGACCGACGCCGAAGGAACCCCAGCGGATCGCTCCCTGTGGCGAGTCGAACGTGTGCGGCAGGTGCCAGTCGGCCATCGCGGGCCTCCTTATGATCGGTGCGAATGGATACCGCTGTGTGGTCGCGAGGCGAGAGGCCGAGTAGGGCTCCGACCAGCGCGTCAGGAGCGGAGCTGTCGAATGGCTCGCCGGGCATGGTCCTCGGAGATCCGCCTGATTTCTTCGATGTCGGTGGGCTCTCGGGCCGCCCCCGGTGCGGTGGCGACACGCATATCGACTTCGAGCAGCAGGTTGTCGTCCACGGTACCGATTCGGCATTCGGCCCGCGTGCTGACGTCGGTGACGGCGAAGTACGCGTCCTGACCCAGATTCGACACGTCACCGCTGTTGCCACCTGTGAGATCGGTTGTCCACAGATCCTTCGTCCTGTCGTATACCGCCCTGGCGCGGCGGTCGGTAGGGTTCAGTGTGGCCGAGACGGTGATCCTCGCGCTTCTGGCTGATCGGTCCTCATTTGTCGATGCCGTGCAGGTATGAATATCACCGGCTGTCTCGTCGGCTACGGCTATCGGCGCATCGGAATATCGACGGAGTACCGAGGTATCGATGAGACCGCAGGGGCTCTTCGCGTGCTCGGAGGTATAGGTTGCCTCCACCCACGGAAACCGGCCGTAGTAATGGGCGCTCGACGCGGCGACCACCACGCCGAACGGGACAACGACGACAATCGACAGCGACAGCAGCCACACCACCGCTCTCCTGCGGAATCTCCTGGTGCCCGATGTCGAGGAATTCGGCGGAGATCCGGGCGTAACGAATGGCACCGTTGCTGTCCTGTCCGGAGGGGCGGCGCCTGCGGCCGCAACAACACATGATCTGCACCGTAAATGCCTCTGCCGGTGCGGTATTGAACGTTTTTGACCACGACGTCGGCGGTCAGAACCGGATCGACGGCGTCGTGGTGACTGTCGGCACGGCGAGAACGGCATCGAACGCGGCCGGCAGCGTCGTGTCGAGAACGGCGCTCTGCGTGCGGATTCCGGTGAGCAGTGACGCGCCGCCGGTGTCGCGCGGCGAATCGCGGAGGTCGGTGACGGTGATGCGGTCGTGCAGATTCGCGCCGAAGAGCGCGCCCTCCACCGTGTTCGGGCCCGGGGTGGGCAGGTGCGCGTCGGCGACGGTGAATCCGACGGATGCGTCGGCGTCGGGATACATTTCGGGCACATGGTCGGCGGTGTGGGTCAGGGCCAGGGCGACATAGTCCGATCCGAACATGTGCTGGAGGTGCTGCCCCATCGGAAGTGCCGTGAGCGTTCCACCGAATGCGACCGGCGTCTTCTGAATGTGGTTGTTGTGCGCGACGACGATCACCCGCGCGTCGGGTCCGGCGTGTGCCAGGTGCCAACCGACCGATTCCGCCATGAAGTTCTCCCGGACCGACATATCGCCCGGGACGAGGCTGCCGTTCATCAGGTCGTGCACGGCACCGAACATGTAGTCGGTGTGGCACGCCGCCTCGACCTGGCGCAGCGCTACCTCGTATCGATCGCGGCCGCACCGGGCGATACTGCTCGGTGCCATGGCCTGTAGCCGCAGCCGGACCCGGGCGAGCGCGGCGGTGAGCGCATGACGATCGGCCGGACTCGTCGCCGCCCACGCCGGCGCCGCGGCTGCCCCGGAACCGAGGCCGGCGAGGAACGCGTCGCTGAGCCGGACCGCGTCCGTCAACACCGGGAGCGCATCGGGATCGGCCTCGCTCAGATAGTCGGCCACCGGGTCGAGTACCGGCCGCAGCGCCCCGCCCGCCTCCGGCAGGTCGATACCGGCAAACCGTACGGGACGGCCACTCGCGAGATTGTGACCACGCAGCCAGCGCATCATTCCCTCGGCACCCCATGCGGTCGCCGCCGGGCTGATCGCCGCCAGATCGTCCGGGGCACCCGCACCCTGTAACCATGGTTGCAGGGCGAATGCCTCACCGAATCCGAATTCGTAGGCCACGGTGGTGAATCCGCATCGCTCGGCCAGAAACCGGATCAACCGTTGTCGAGCGAGGGAGAACTCGTCGACGAAGTGGGCGTTTTCTCCGATGGCGACGATGCGGGCGGTCCCGATGATCTCCCGGACATCGTCGAGGTCGTCGAGCGGCGCACCGGGATCGAGGGATTCCAGGGGCGTCGCGTGCGCACGGAACCAGTCCGCCAGCACCCCGCCGTTGCGGGACCGATCGGTCACGTTTCCTCCTCGGTAAGCACCGCCGGTTCCCGCACAGACGGGTGGCCGGTGGTATTGCGGTCGACGGCAGAACGCTGTTTGTTCCGGCGGTAGTCGGTGGGCGTGACTCCGGTGAACCGGCGAAATTCTCGAGTGAAATGCGCCTGGTCGGCGTAACCGTGAGCGAGTGCGAGATCGGTCAGCCGGGCGTGCGGTGTCGCCGTGAGGTTCCGGCGGATCCGGTCGTACCGGACGAGTTGGGCCGCCACCTTGGGCGTCACCCCCACATGATGACCGAATTGGGCGATCAGATGCCGATGACTCCATCCGACGTCTTCCGCTATCCGCCCGATCGGAATCGCACCGCCGGTGCCGGTGAGCAACGACCAGGCCCGTCGCACCTCGGGCGGTGGTCGGCGCCCCGTGTCGGCCCGATCGAGCAGAAATCGATCGAGCAGATCGAACCGATCGCGCCACGACGACCGCTCCCGCATCCGATCGGCGACGTCGCAGTACCGCCGCCCGATGACATCCGACAGATCGGCCAACCGGCCGATCAACTCGCTGCCCGGGGTGTCCAGCAGCGTGCACGCTCCGATCGGATCCAGGACGAGCTCGATATAGGCAGGGGCGCAGGCACCGTCGATCGGCAGATGGTGATCGCGAGGACCGATCAGAAATTCCGGCGGACGCCGAGCCGAGTCGACGAGCTTGACCACGAGCCGCACGGCGATACCCGCGGGCACGCTGCCATGTACTTGCGGCCACTCGGCGTCCGAGTATCCGTGATACCGCTCCGCAAGCATCGGCCGCAGCGACGGATGGGGCTCGGCGTCGATCCGAGGCTCCCCACTCCGCCCCGGGGCCACGCTGCCCACCGCCGCGGAATATGCCGACATACCCGTCCCCTCGTTTCGTCTTCACCGGTTTTCGTTCGGCTCGCACATCTGTTGTGGCCTCACAGACCCGAACGGGCCGACACCCACATGTGCAGCCGTCCACGCGACCTCCGCATTCGGAGCATGCCCAGCAAGCACGGCGGACACACGATACGGATCGAACACGTCGCACGTCTTGAACAGAATTTACCGGCACGCACCCTCCGCGACGACCGGCCCGACACATCAGCCGACAACCACCGCGGCCCGACTCCGCGACGCACGACGCCACCGGAGAGGCCGCGGCGGCACCGCCACGACTGCGCGATCCACGCCGGTCGGCAGTTCGGTGACGCTCGAAACGGGGGAACGCCCGTCATGACCGATTCGACGACGTGCGATCCCCGTTCGTCAACCGCACCCCTCAGCCCACCGCGGCCTTGTCGGCGCCCAGTTCGTCGAGCACCGGCCAGGCACCGCGGGCCGGTGTGCACAGCTGAACAGCTCCCCGGAGGCTGCGTCCGGCCCGTGACCACGCATGTCGGCGACCACCCGATATCGCCGGGCCGGCCTGGCCCGCGGAACTCACTGCGGCCGCGACCGACGGGCACGGCCGGAACACCGGTGCCGAACCGCCGGTTACCGTTGCCGAGACCTCACGGCACAGCGACGGTCGAGTCGCTGCCCCGGTCCGCAACGATCGACCGGGTGGGGCCGGTGCCGACCGCGGTGGTGTGGGCGTCGATCTCGGGGTTCTCGTCGCCACGCAGGGCCCGCTCGCAGCGGCGGGCCAGGTCGTGGCGGTCGATGCCGGGTTCTTCGACGGGCAGCAGCACCACCTCGGCGACCACGCCCTTGGAGCGGAGCACGCGGCGGGCCGAGTCGAGGAAGGTGTCGACGCCGACGAAACCCGGCACGGTCGACAGCTCACCGGCACGGTCGAGATATCGCACCCGGATCGGCTGCACGGGCGCACCGGTATCGACTGCCGCCTGGAACAGCGCGGGACGCAGCCGGCCGTGCGCGCGGCCACACCACGTGGTGCCCTCGGGGAACAGACCGACTCGCTCCCCACTCGTGAGCCGGGCCGACATGGTGGCGATCACCTCGGGCAACTGCCGCAGCCGCTCGCGGTCGATCGGGATGACGCGCATCAGGCGCGCGAGACCGCCCAGCACCGGCCAGTCGATCAGATCGCCGCGGGCCACGAAGCCCATCGGGTGCACCGCCGCCAGCACGAGCACATCGGTCCAGCCGACGTGTCCCGCCACCACGAGCACCCCCGCAGCGGCCGCTCGGGGACGCCCGTCGGTCACGTCGTCGGCGCACCGTGACCGGTCCGCCCGCTCGGCTGCCGCGGACCCGGAGGTCTCTCGCGACACCGGGGCGACGCCTACGGTGTACCGGTCCGTGTCACCGGCGCTCCCGTCGATGTCACCGGCACTCCTGTCGAGCACCCGCAATCGTATTCCGCAGCAACGCAGTACGGCGCGGGCGTAACCGCGGTGCAGACGGGCACGCCGGCTTCGCGGAGTTGCCAGGTGCACCACCGGGATTCCGGCCAGCAGGGCGACCACGCCGACCACCCGCGCGACCATCCGAACCGCCCCGGCCTCATCGGGCACGTCGACACAACTCGGCCCGCATGGGCTCGACGGCATCCACGGATGCACCGGCGCGGCGGGTGGGCAGGACAGCGCGGAGGATCCGGGCGCTATCAGGGAGGACATCGGCATCACCGTCCGTCGAAGGTGTTCGCGGCGCTCTGTAACCGATCCAGGTAACGCCGGTTGATGGTCTCGAGGCCCAGCAGCACAACGAAATCCGCGACTCCGAAGTCCGGATCGTGGGCGGGCTCACCGCAGATCTCCGCGCCCAGCCGCAGGTACCCCCGCAGCAGCGGCGGAAGTTTCGGCCGCGCGGGCGATTCCAGCTCGTCCAGGGGACGGCCGTCGACGACCACCGGACGATACGGCCGCACCCGCCGCGCCGGATCGCCACCGTGCTTGGCCAGCAACAGATCTCGCACGCCGCGCACGTTCACCCCGGCCGGATCGGCGGGGGTGTCCCGCATCGGCACCGACGCGCAGCCCATCACCCAGTCGTAGCCGGTGAGCTGGATGTAGTGCAGGATGCCCGCCCACATCAGCGTCACCGTCGACCCGTTGCGGTGTTCGGGCACCACGCAGGCCCGGCCCATCTCGACGATCCGCTGGCCCTCGGGATCCATTGCGGTCAAGTCGAATTCGGTGGCCGTGTAGTACCCGCCCGCGGCCGCGACCTTGTCGGGCGGTAGCATGCGGTAGCAGCCGACGAATCGGTCGGTCGCGTCGTCGCGCACCAGCAGATGGTCGCAGTGCTCGTCGAAGCGATCGGCGTCCAGACCGTCGGTATTGTCGGGAATGGTGAATCCCGGCTCGGAGGCGAAGACTTGGTAGCGCAGCCGCTGCGCCGCGAGGCGGTGCTCCGGGTCGGAGGACACCACCAGCGAGTAACGCGGCCGATCCCCCTCCGTGTCCGTCGTGCGGGCAGGCGCGGTGAGCACGGACAGTGTCGTCATATCCTCGATGAAGCCAGCCCGAATCGGCCTCGCGGCTACCGCCGAGTGTCCTCCCGATGCCAGTCCGGTGAACGAGACGGCCGTCACACCCGCCGTTCACCGCAGGGACGCAGCATGTTTCCACAGCACCGTGTTTATCGTGTCCGAGCAGCGCAGTTGCCGACTGTCGTCGACCACGGTTCCGGCTTCAGCTGTGAGGCTCACGTGTTTCACGTCGACGCACCCGGATGTCTTGTCGGGCAGAAGTTTTCGTTGGCGTGTCGAATAGGCGGCCACTAGAATTCGAACATGGTTTCGATGCCGGACGTGCTTGCGGACCCCGAGGTGGAGGCGGGGGTCGCGGCGTTGGAGGCCGCTGCCGTGCGGGTGTCGGGCGTGCGAACGGACGCACTGTCGAACGTCGACCGGTTGCGGTTGTTGCGGCGGATCGAGACGGTGTTGCGCGCGCTTCCGGGGATGGGGCTGGAGGTGGTGGCGCAGATGGCCGAGCAGTGGTCGAATACCGAGTTCGCTACCAACAACCTGGTCGAGACGCTGGCCGACGGGCTGCGGATCGCGCCGGGCGAGGCGCGGGCGCGGTGGCGTGCCGCGGAAGAGCTGGCTCATCGCACCGACCTCACCGGGGAGATACTCGAGCCTCGGCTGCCCGCGACGGCGGCCGCGCAGGCCGAGGGGGCGATCGGGTCCGCGCATGTGCAGGTGATCAGGGATTTCATCGAGCATTTGCCGTGTGTGGTGGATGCGGGCACCCGGGCGCAGGCGGAGCAGGAACTGGCGGCGTTCGCGCGAGAGCTGCGGCCCGATCAGCTGCGGCAGGTCGCGGGCAAGCTTGCGGCACTGGTGAATCCGGACGGGACGTTCACCGATACGGATCGGGCGCGGCGGCGGGATTTCACGATGGGCCGTCAGGGACCGGATCTGATGAGCCGGTGCACGGTGTGGGCGGACCCGGAACTGCGCGCGTATCTGGAGGCGGCATTCGCCAAGTACGCGAAGCCGGGAGCCTGCAATCCCGACGACGAGGCGCCCGTTGTGAACGAGGAACCGGACGAGGCGGCGCGGGTGCGGGACTCCCGGACCACCGGCCAGCGCCAGCACGACGCGCTGAAAGTGGTGCTGCGCGACAGCATTGCGTCGGGCCGGCTGGGGCAGCATCGGGGCCTGCCGGTGACGGTGATCGTGTCGATGTCGCTGCGAGAGCTGGAAGATGCCGTCGCCGACCACGATCCGGATTCTCCGCATGTGGAGGTATCGGGCCCGCCCGTGGCGACCGGCGGCGGGACATTGCTGCCGGTCCGGTCGGCGTTGCGGTTGGCCTCGCATGCGCATCACTACCTGGCATTGTTCGACCACCGAGACGGTCGCCCACTATATCTGGGCAGGTCGAGACGGATCGCGTCGGCGGACCAGCGGATCGTGTTGCACGCCCGCGATGTCGGCTGCACCTTCCCCGGCTGCGCGAAACCGGGATACCTGTGCCAGACACACCATCGCACCGAGTGGGCCGACGGCGGCGACACCGATGCCGACCAGCTGACCTTCGTCTGCGAACCCCACCACCGGCTCGCGGGCACCACGGCCGGCTGGACCGCCCGAGCAGTCCCACCGGGCCACCGCAGGGCCGGGCGCACGGCGTGGTTTCCGCCGGCGCACGTGGATCCGAGGCGACGACCCGGACCAACCGATTCCACCATCCGGGCGACTACCTCACTCCCGCACCAGCATCCGACCCCGGCGAGGCCAGGCGAAAACCCGGCTGACCCGAACCACGGCCAACCCGCCCCACCCTGGTGGAGGCGGGCATAGCCCGTCGTCGGTGACCTCCGAATTGCCCAGCGAAGCGATCCCTTGGCAGGTCCTACTTGCGTTGTTCGACAAAGAAATTCGAGTCGTCCGGGTGCTCGCGACTGCTTGATCGTGTTACTTTGCCAGCACAGTGTCTGGGAGGAGCACGTGTGGATCCGTTGACCGTTATCACGACAGCGCTGATCGTGGGCGCCGCGGCCGGGGGCCAGGATGCCGCGACCGCGGCCGTCCGTGACGCTTATACGGCCCTGCGGGATCGGCTCACCGGGGGCGGCGACGATTCCGGTGCCGTCGAAGTGATCGAGGCGAACGAGGCAGCGCCGGGCGGAAACGTGGCTGAGCTCGAGGACGCGCTGCGACACCACCGTTCGGTCGGCGACAGTGAACTGCGCTCGGCCGCAGAGACTTTGCTGTCGGAGTTGCCGTCGGATCGCGTCGAGGCCGCCCGCGCCAGGATCGATCTGCGCCACGCGCAGGGTGTACAGATCGGAGATCACGGCACCCAGCACAACACCTTCGGATGACCGGCAATGATCGCGATACCGAGGTAACCGGCGCCGAAGACGAGTCCGGCACCGGTTCCGACCGGGATCGGCACGTGGACGCACGCGCGGCGCAGGGCGTGCAGGTCGGTGACCACAACACACAGGTGATCTACAGCTACCGAGGGACGTGGACCGACGGAGTGGCGCCGGCGCCGTTGATCGGCGTCACGGGCGAGGTCGAGTCGCCGTATCGGGGGTTGGGCTGGTTCTCCGAACGTGACGCGCCGTTCTTCTTCGGCCGCGACAAGGCGATCGACGAAGTACTACAACGACTTTCACAGCGTCTGCACCAGCCCGGGGTCCTGGTCGTGTCAGGGGTGTCGGGCGCGGGTAAATCGTCGCTGCTGCGCGCCGGGGTGATACCCCGCCTGCGCGGAGTGGGTTTGGACGGGGCGGCACAGGCGCATCGGTGGGCGTGCCTGCTGCTGACCGCCGGGCATTCTCCGCTCGACGAACTGGCGGTGGTCACCGCCCAGGTGGCGGGACTGGACGCGGCGACGATCCGGCGCGAATTACGCGACGACCCGGCCGGATTCGCGGTGACCGCCGCCCAGGCCGCCCGGCAGTCGGCCGAGTCCGGTGAACCGGGCGGGCTGCTGCTGGTGGTCGACCAGTTCGAGCAGGTGTTCACCCAATGCTCCGACGAGATACAGCGGCAAGCGTTCGTCACGGCGTTGGATGCGGCCGCCACGATCCGGCACGCCGATACCACCGTGCTGGTGGTTCTGGTGATGCGCAACGATTTCGAGGCCCGCTGCGGAGACTACGAACAGCTGATCGACGCGATCCAGCACCACTTTCTGGTGACGGCGATGACCGAGCGGCAGTTGCGGCTGGCGATCGCCGAACCGGCCAAACAAGCCGGCTCCCGCGTCGACGACGACCTCACCGAACAGTTGCTCCGCGAAACCCGGGTTCGCGCAGTCGATTCGGAACCCGTGGCGGCAACGATGTCGGCGGCCGGGGTGCTCCCGCTGCTGTCGTATGCGCTGGACCGGACCTGGCGGCTGCGGTCCGGCGACACGGTCACCGTCGCCGACTACGAACGCAGCGGCGGCCTCGAGGGCGCGGTCGCCGACAGCGCCCAGCGGGCCTACGATTCGCTCACCCGGCCCCAGCGGCAGGCCGCACGCCGGATCTTCACCCGGCTGGTCGTCAACGGCAGCGACGGCGCCGACACCGCCGACCGTGTCCACCGCGACGACCTGGCCTGGGACGGCGTGAACCCGGCCGACATCGACGCGGTGCTGGCCGCATTCACCGCCGAACGTCTGCTGACCATGGGCAAGCACACCGTCGAGATCAGCCACGAGGTGCTGCTGACCACCTGGCCGCTACTACGCGATACCTGGCTGGCCGAGACCCGCGAGAACCGCGCCGTCTGCGCCCGCCTGCGCGCCGCGGCGGCCGAATGGGACCGCAACTCCCGCGACTCCGCACACCTGTACTCCGGCAACGTTCTCAACACTGCCGTCACGGCTGCCGACCAGGTCGCCGCCGACCCGGCGCGCTATCCACCGCTCGGTGCCACCGAGACGCGGTTCCTCGCCGCCGGTATTCGAGCGCGACACCTTCGCGTCCGGCAGCGCCGAGCCGCGACCGGAGTGTTGATGTTCCTGGTCGTCGCCCTGGCCGCAGCAACACTCGTCGCTTTCCACGCCAGCCGAAAATCGGATGAGCAACGCGACAGGGCCGTGGCGCGCGAGTTGGTCGGCAAGAGCGAGCGCCTCGCCTCCTCGGACCCGTTGGGCTCCCGGGTTTCGGCCCTGGCGGCATGGCGTATCGACCCCACGCCCGAAGCCCGCAACGCTGTGCTCGCAGCCATCCGCAACCCAGCGATGACACGCTTCACCCCTATCCCTACCGGTCAACTGACCACGATGGCGATGAGCCCAGACCGCAATGTCCTGGCCACCGGTGGCAGTGACGGCGTCGTCCGACTGTGGGACATAGCGCGCAACCAGCCCGTCGGCGAACTGCCCGCCGGCAAAAAGCTGCTGTCGGCGTTGGAATTCAGCCCCGACGGCCGGACTCTCGCCATCGGCGGCGACAGCGAGGACCGTACAGTCCAGCTGTGGGACGTAGAGCGCAAGCAGCCCTTCGACGAACCAGCCATCAGATTGGACTGGGGAGTGCAGTCGGTGGCATTCGGTTCCGACGGAAAAAGTCTCGCCGCTAGCAGTTGGAAAGGCAAGATCCAGCGGTGGGATATAGAACGCAAGCAGCCCCTGCCCGGGCTTTCTGTCATTCACCTCGGCGACGACGGGGCCAAGGTTACATTCTCCCCCGATGGGAAAACGGTCGTTAGCGGAGGCTTTGACGGTACAGTCCAACTGTGGGACATGGGACTCAACGAGCCACTCGGCGAACGACTTGCCAACAACAAGGGACCCGTGCAGTCGATGGCGTTCAGCCCTGACGGGAAAACTCTCGCCATAGGCGGCGACGACGGCACCATCCGATTGTGGGACGCGATCAGACGCGAACCGCTCGGCGAACCATTGACCGGACACAACAAACAGGTGTTGTCGGTGGCATTCAGCCCCGACGGGAAAACTCTCACCACCGGCGGCGCCGACGGCACGATAAGATTATGGGACGTGGAACATAACCGAGCACTCGGCGAACCACTCACCGGCCACGACGGAATGGTGAATTCGATAACGTTCAGTACGGACGGAAAAACTCTCGCCACCGGCGGCGCCGACAACACGGTCAGATTGTGGAATGTAGCCATCCGCAGACCACTGGACGAACAACTCACCGGCCACAACGAGAAGACCGGGGTCAGCGCTCTGGCGTTGAGCCCCGACGGAAAGACTCTAGCCACCGGTGGATCCGACGGCACGGTCCGGTTCTGGGACGTGGAACGCAATAAATTGCTTGGCCAACCACTCCTCGGCCATACATTGGAAGTGGCTTCGGTCGCGTTCAGTCCTGACGGAAAAACCCTCGCTACCGGCGGCTTCAACGATAGTACGGTCCAATTGTGGAATGTCGAAGACCACCGACCTCTCGGTAACCGGCTCAGCGGCAGCAGCAGCGCTGCGTTGATTTCGATCGTGTTCAGCCCTGACGGGAAGACTCTTGCCACAGGCGCTCAAGATGGCACAGTCCGGTTATGGCGTGTAGAGGATTACCAATTTCTCGACGAACCGATGACCGGCCACAAAAACTATACTCCCCTGCGTGCGGTGGCATTCAGTCCGAACGGCAAAAACCTTGCCGCCGGTGGCGGTCAGTCGACACGGCTGTGGGATATGAAAAACCACCGGCCACTCGGCAAACCCCTCGAAGGAAGAAACCCGCCGACATCTTTTGTGGCATTCAGTCCCGACAGTAAAACCCTTGCCATCAGTAGCCTCAACACCGGCACAGTCCAATTGTGGAGTATATCCGACGACGCGGTGGGCGATAAATCGACCATCAGCCACGGCGAGCCCGTGCAGTCCATGATATTCAGCCCCGACAATAAAACCATCGCCACCGGCGATCGACACGGCACCGTGCGGCTGTGGGACGTGGAGAACAACCGGCCACTCGGCGAACCGCTCAACGGCCCCGGCGGTTCAGTGCAGTCCATGGTATTCAGTCCCGACGGCAGAATACTGGTTGAGGCAACCGATAATGCCGAAGTACGGCTGTGGGACCTTGGTTTCACGACCGATCCCGCCGTCTCACTGTGCGCTTCGACCCCAGCCTGGTTCACTCGCGAACAGTGGAACAACTACGCGCCGCCCGAACCGCCATACCGGAACCTCTGCCCCTGACACTCGCATCCTCGGCCCTCGATCAGGGTGGTGCCTGAATGAAACGATGCCGACCAGGAACTATGGGAGTTCGCCTCGCGACCGGGGTCGAACAGGTCCGGTTCGGTGAACGCCGACGGATCGCGCTGGGCGGCGGCCAGCATCAGGTTGACCATGGCGCCCTGCGGGAGGGGTGACTATACAGTTCGGTGTCCGCCTGGAGCACCCGGGCGGTCAGTTGCACGGCGGGTCGTAAGGCAGGATCTCCTCGACCACCGCGGGAGCCAGCTCCGGACGCCGTCTCAGCTCGGTGAGGTATGCGGGGTGCCGAAGCAGGGCGAGCGTTCCGTTGGCGATGAGGTTCACCGTGGTCTCGTGCCCGGCGTCGAGTTCGGCCAGCTTCGGTCCGGCCAGTTCCCGCCACTCCGGGCGAGGTGTCCCGGTGCCGGCGTCGAAGACGCGGACCATCTCGGTGATGGTGAATCCCGCCCGCTTCGCCATGTCGATCAGCGCCGGCCGGGAGAGGATGTCGGGGCGTAGACTCGCCTCCCGCCGCGGCGGGCCAGCGGCCGGATCAGCCCTTCCCGCTCGTAGAACCGCAGGGTCGAGGTGACCACATTCATGGCCGTCGCGACCTCGCTGATCGTCAGGCTGCGCTGAGGGATGCCGGGAGCGGACATGATCGGGACGCTTCCTATCGAAAGACCGCTGACTCACGTCGAATACAACACCGGTCGGCGCGCCGCGCACAAGATCCCGGAATGATCGATGCCGAGGCGGTCCTGCGGACGAGGCAGGGACATTCAGTACGGGTTGTTCGGATCCCGTTCCGGCAGTGGGCGTTCCACCACCACCGGGCGGCTCAGCGGGTTGCGGACGCGGCGCTTGGCGGTCTGGTAGACCTGGATGGTCTCGGCGGCGACCACATCCCAGGCGAAGTCGGCGTTCAGGAGTGCGTGGGCGGCGTAGGCGCGCGACTGGGCGGTGGCCGGATCGTCGAGCACCGCGCAGACCGCCTCGACCAGCCCGTTCACATCGGACGGTGCGAAGGAGGCGCCGGTGATGCCGTCGATGACCAGCTCGCCGAGACCGCCCGCGGTGGAGGTCACCAGCGGCGTTCCGGCGGCGGCGGCCTCGAGTGCCACGATCCCGAACGGCTCGTAGCGGCTGGGCAGCACGATCGCGTCGGCGCCGTGCAGCCAGCCCAGCAGGTCCGCGTGGTCCAGGCGCCCGATGAAATTCACCGCCCGCACCACCCGGTGTGCCCGGGCCCGCTCCTGCAACCAGTCGAACTGCGTGCCGACCCCGGCGACGGTCAGCGTGGTGCCCGGATACGCCCGGCGGATGCGCGGCAGCGCGGCGATCGCGTCCTGCACGCCCTTCTCGTATTCCAGCCGCCCGACATACAGCAGCCGCGGCGGCCCGGACCGCGGCGCGCGCTCGCGAAAGGTCCACGCGCCCACGTCTATTCCGTTGCGGATCACCGTCACGGGCATCAGCTCGGGACCGTAGAGCCGCTCCACCTCCTCCTGCATCGAGGTCGAGCAGGTGATCAGCGCGTCGGAGTCGCGGGCCAGCCACCACTCCACCGAATGCACCTGCCGGTTCACCCGGCCGGACACCCAGCCGCTGTGCCGGCCCGCCTCGGTGGCATGGATCGTCGACACCAGCGGCACGTCGTAGTGCTCGGCCAGCGCGATGGCCGGATGCGCGACCAGCCAGTCGTGCGCGTGCACCACCTCCGGGGTCCAGCCCTCGGCGATGCCCGGCTTGCTCAGCGCGATCCCGGCGCGCACCATCGCATGCCCCATCGCCAGGGTCCAGGCGAGCATGTCCTCGCCGAAGTCGAAGGCCGGCGGATCCTCGGCGACCGCGACGACCAGCACCCGATCCTCGATGAAGGTGGCGGTCGGATGGGTCGTGGCATCGGTACCCATCGGGCGGCGCGCCAGCACCACTACCTCGTGCCCGGCGGCGGCCAGCTCGGTGGCCAGGTGGTGGACGTGCCGGCCCAGCCCGCCGACCACCACCGGTGGGTACTCCCACGACACCATCAGAATCTTCATGCGGGTCCTTCTGTATCCCCGCGTCGCCCGCGAGGCCCTCCGTCGTTGCGTAGGCCGCTCCCGCCGGAGTCGGCCGCGGCGAGCCGGCGCGTATCCAGTGCCGGAAACATCCCGTCGGCCGCGTACCATACTGCCGCCAATTCCCTGGCTTTGGCGAGTTGTCCGGCGGCAATCGCCCCGGAAATCTCCCGGACGGCGTGCGCGTGCTGGTGGGCGCGGTCGCGCGCGTAACCGGCGGCGGAATCCTTGCTGACCATGAACGCCCAGTCACTGGACACGGTGAGCACGGCCTCGCGCAGCACCTGATCGGCCACCGGATCGCGCAGGCCGTCGCCGTGCGCGCGCATCTTGTCCAGCGTTTCCAGCGCCAGCCGCACGACATCGGCGTTCAGCTCCACCAGGTCCCGCACCGCGTCGCCGGCCCACACCCGCCAGTCCTTGCCCGAACCCCACGAGGAGTCCGCCAGCTCCACCGGCTCGCCCACGTACCCGTTCGCGCGGGCGTCGGCCAGCGTGCCGACCGTGACCCCAGCCTCGGGTAGCGCGCGCAGCACCTGTTCGAGCCACTGCGGTCCCTCGTGCCACCAGTGCCCGAACAGTTCGGTGTCGAAGGCGGCCACCACCAGCGCGGGCCGGCCGATCCGCTCGGACTCCGACAGCAGCCGTTCCCGTACCGTCCGCACGAAATCGTCGACGTCGCGCCGCACCGCCGCGGCGGCCAGTTCGGGGTCGTAGGGCGCCTTGTCCGGCCCGTCGACCTGCTTACCGGTGACCCGGGACGGCTTGAGCCCGGTGTCGTGGTCGTAATGGTGGAAGTCGCGGTAGGCGCCGTGCCCCGGGTACCCGGACTTCGGCGACCACACCCGATAGCTGACCTGAAGATCCCGCCCGAACGCGAGCACATCCGAATCCCACACCGGCCGCCCCAGCGTGGTGTCCCCCCGCAGCGCCGGCCCGTCGACCATGAAATGCGTGACTCCCGCTGCGGCATAACCACTTTCCATGCCGGGGGTGAAACCGCATTCGGGCGCCCAGATACCGGAGGGCGTGCCGCCCCACCGCTGCCGCGCGTCGGCCAGACCCTCGGCGAGCTGGAACGCCCGCAGCCGCGGATCGAGCAGTGGCTGGAACGGATGCGCCAGCGGCCCGCCCAGCAGCTCGATCGCCTCGGCGTCGATCAGCTCCCGCCACACCGGCGAACCCCCGTGCCGCCAGCGTGATTCGAACTCCGCGAGTTCCGCGGTGGCGAGGCGGTGTTCGTGGGCCCCCAGCGCGACATTGCCCGCCATCGCCGCCTCGTCGGCGCGTAGGCGCCAGTTCCCCAGCCAGTGGTGCATCCCGGCCAGGCAGTGCGGATCGTCCAGCTGGGCCGCCAGCACCGGGGTGATCCCGAGACTCACCAGATGCGAACGACCTTCGGCGGCAAGGGTTCTCAGTACCCGCGCGACGGGAAGATAGGAGGCCGCCCAGGACTGGTAGAGCCATTCCTCCCCGACCGGCCATCTGCCGTGCCGGGCCAGCCAGGGCAGGTGCGAGTGCAGGACGAGAGTGAACTGCCCCGGAACGGAATCCGCGGAACGGCCGCCCCCGGGCGCGTGATCCGGACGGACGGGTGCATCGCTCGCGGCAGACTGATCGGTGCTCACGATACCCTCAGGGCTTCGCCGCGATGGCGACGAGATCGAGGCTGGCGTCGATACCAGGATCCCATGCACCACCAGCCGCGGTGTCACCTACGCGGCCCGCCGCGGTATCACCCACACGGCCCGCCGCGGTATCACCCACACGGCCCGCCGCGGTATCACCCACACGGCCCGCCGCGGTGTCACCTACGCGGCCCGCCGCGGTACCCCACAGCACGAAGTCTTCGGTACCCACGGCGGCGACGTCGGCGGCCAGCTCGGCCGGCCACGCCTCCCCGGCCAGGGCCCGCTCGATCTGCGCGTCGATGAGCGATCCGCCCCACTTCTCGTCCAGCGCGACCAGTCCCGGTCCGTGCTGCACCCCGGCCATCACCTCGACCCGGAACCCGGCGTCCACCAACAACTCGGAGAGTTCGGCGGCGTTCAGCTCGCGAGTATGGAAGGGATTCAAGGGCGTGTCGCGCCCGGGCGAGAAGGTGATCCGGTTGGGCGTGCTGATCAGCAGCTCGCCCCCGGGCCGCAGCACCCGGAAGCATTCGCGCAGGAACTGCGCCTGATCCCAGAGATGCTCGATCACCTGGAAGTTCACCACGACATCCACCGACGCCGCATCGAACGGCAGCCCGGCAAGGTTGCCCTGCACCATCTCCACCCGCGGGTAGGCCGCACGCACGTGCTCGACCGCCCCCGCGTCGTAGTCCAGCCCGATCACCCGGGCGGCGACGTCGGCAATCATGTTGGCGCCGTAGCCTTCTCCCGAGCCGGCCTCCAGCACGGTCTTGCCGGCGCAGCGGTCCAGCAGCCGCGCGTAGACGATCTCGTGGCGGCGGAACCAGTAGTTCTCCTCCGCGATGCCCGGCACCGTCCGCTCGCCGGTGAGCGGTAGCGGATCCACCGCACCGGAGTAAACGGCCTCACTCATTCACCCGACGTTAGCGGTTGCTCCTAGCACACCGGCGTCCGGAGTGGTGATGCAGAACATCACACCCTAAGTTACCCACGAGTAACTTAACGTAAGGTAATGTCCCGCACTGAGCTATTTCACGGACGTACGGCCACCCCGATCGTGCGACCCCACCCTCACGTGCCACCAGAACAGGAGGTCGACGAAGACCAATGCCGAACATCGTCGTACTGATCAAGCAGGTTCCCGATACCTGGTCCGAGCGCAAGTTGACCGATGGTGACTACACCCTCGACCGTGAGGCCGCCGACGCCATCCTGGACGAGATCAACGAGCGCGCCGTCGAAGAGGCCCTGCTGATCAAGGAAGCGCAGGGCGGCGAGGTCACCGTCCTGGCGATGGGGCCGGAGCGCGCGACCGAGGCCATCCGCAAGGCGCTGTCCATGGGCGCCGACAAAGCCATCCACGTCAAGGACGACGCGATCCACGGCTCCGACGCCGTGCAGACCGCATGGGTCCTGGCCGGTGCGCTGGGCCAGATCGAGGGTGTCGAACTGGTCATCGCCGGCAACGAGGCGACCGACGGCCGCTCCGGTGCGGTGCCGGCCATCATCGCCGAGTACCTGGGCATCCCGCAGCTGACCCACCTGCGCAAGCTGGCCGTCGACGGCGAGAAGATCACCGGCGAGCGCGAGACCGACGAGGGCGTGTTCAAGCTCGAGGCCGCGCTGCCGGCCATCGTCTCGGTCACCGAGAAGATCAACGAGCCGCGCTTCCCGTCCTTCAAGGGCATCATGGCCGCGAAGAAGAAGGAAGTGCAGACCTTCACCCTGGCCGACCTGGGCATCGACCCGTCGACCGTCGGTGTGGGCAACGCGGGTTCCGCGGTCACCGGTGTCACCCCGAAGCCGCCGCGCACGGCGGGCGAGAAGATCGTCGACGAGGGCGAGGGCGGCAACCAGATCTCCCAGTACCTGGTCGGCCAGAAGATCATCTGATTCGCACCCGTTCGCGCTGCGCTCCGGCCTCGGCCGGACGAGGATCTCGATAGGAGAGAGAACAAATGGCAGAAGTACTCGTGCTCGTCGAGCACGCCGAGGGTGCGCCCAAGAAGGTCACCACCGAACTTCTCACCGCCGCCCGCTCGCTGGGCAGCCCGGCCGCCGTCGTGCTCGGCGCCGCCGGCGCCGGTGACAAGCTGGCCGACGCCCTGGCCGCGGCCGGCGCCGAGAAGATCTACGTCGCCGAGTCCGACGACGCCGACGGCTTCCTGGTGACGCCGAAGGTCGACGTGCTGGCCGGTCTGGCCGAGTCGGCCTCCCCCGCCGCCGTGCTGGTGGCGGCCTCCGCCGAGGGCAAGGAGGTGTCCGGTCGCCTGGCCGCGCGCATCGGCTCCGGCCTGCTGGTCGACGTCATCGACGTCAAGTCCGACGGCTCGGTGACCGGTTCCATCTTCGGTGGCGCGTTCACCGTCGACTACAAGGCCACCGGCGACGTGCCGGTGATCTCGGTGCGCCCGGGCGCCATCGAGGCGGCCCCGCAGGCCGCCGCCGGCGAGAAGGTGACCGTCGAGGTCCCGGCGCAGGAAGAGGGCGTCACCAAGGTGACCTCCCGCGAGCCCATCGTCGGCGGCGACCGGCCGGAGCTCACCGAGGCCACCATCGTCGTGTCCGGCGGCCGCGGCGTGGGCAGCGAGGACAACTTCCACAAGGTCGTCGAGCCGCTGGCCGACGCGCTGGGTGCCGCGGTCGGCGCCTCGCGTGCCGCCGTCGACTCGGGCTACTACCCGGGCCAGTTCCAGGTCGGCCAGACCGGCAAGACGGTGTCCCCGCAGCTGTACGTGGCGCTGGGCATCTCCGGCGCCATCCAGCACCGGGCCGGCATGCAGACCTCGAAGACCATCGTCGCCGTCAACAAGGACGAAGAGGCGCCGATCTTCGAGATCAGCGACTACGGCATCGTGGGCGACCTGTTCAACGTCGCCCCGCAGCTGGCCGAGGCGGTCAAGAAGCACAAGGGCTGACCCGCCTCTCCGGGGTTTCTGCGAGCCGTTGAGTGCGACGAGCGTTGCGCTGCGGGCTCGCGGAAATCAGGTGGCGGGTGAGCCCGTCCCCGATCAGAGTTACCCCTGACTCGCCAAATCTGGGGTTGCGTTGTGCTAGACCGCCTCTCCGGGGTTTTTGCGAGCCGTTGAGTGCGACGAGCGTTGCGCTGCGGGCTTGCGGAAATCCAGGGGGCGGGTGAGCCCGTCCCCGATCAGAGTTACCCCTGACTCGCCAAATCTGGGGTTGCGTTGTGCAGCCTCGGGTTTGGCGAGTTTCGGGTTTTATGTCCGGGGCTCCGCCGGGGGGCGATGCGGCTGGTCACCCTGAGCCGGCGGACAGGGCTGATCATCCTTGCTCGGACCGGCGCACCAAGAGGCCGATGACGGTGGGGATGCACAGGGCCAGGCCCCAGGGGGCCTCGACCCAGAACGGCCAGAAGTAGCCCATGCCGGTGGCCAGCCAGATCAGCACGCACAGCAGGTTGACGAACACCCACGGGGTCCACATGATCAGCACCCACTGCGGGATCCGGCCGCGCGGCTCGGTGGACGGCGAAATCCGTTGGGCGGGAAGGTCGGACAGCAGCGGCGTCAGCTCGCCGTAGGTCCGGGCGGTGTAGACCCGACTCACCCGCTCGTCGAACTCGTGCACATCCAACCGGCCCTCGTCCATGGCCTTCCGCAGCTGAGCGACGTACTTCTCACGATCGACGTCCGACGCCCGCAGGTTCTCGTTCCCCACGGAGTAAGACTAGGTCGCCCGTACCGTTCGCGCCGCCCGTACGGTGCACGCAAATCATCTGCCCACGGACATCGTTTGCACTGCGGCTGGAATGGGCGCGGCCGGGCACGCCGCTGCTGACCCAGCCGGGCTTCCGAGTCCCGAGGGGCGCCCGGAGAATGTGGACAGGGTCGAACGCGCCTGCCGGCCGTACCGGCGGTTGCGGCGCGAACCGGTCGACATACCGGACGGTTTCCCAGCTCTCCCCGAGGCCGCCGCGCTCGTAGCCGACTGGACGGTCCGGTTCACCGACCCGGAACCCGAACTGGCACAGGTCGTCCCGGCCGCCCTGCTCGAGCGGGCCGCCGCCTGGCGCCGTGCGCCGGCGGTCCCGGCCGGACCGCTGCCGATCGTCAACCGCGACACCCCGCTGGGCAACATCCCGGCCGCCGAGCGCGAACCCTGGCTGCTCATCGATCACCAGCCCTACCTGGGCGAAGCGACCTTCGATGCCGGTTTCCCGGTCATGATCCAAACGCAGTGCGCGGCAACGCCGGAGCAGGCCCGGCGGGTGGTGCGGCACACCGCGCGGCCCCTCGCGGTCGGCCCCGAACGGGCCCGGGGCCGGGCATTCCTGCGCAGCATCGAGGAGATCGGCTGGGCGATCGAGGACGACGAGCCCGGCCTGATCCGGCTGCATCTCGCTGTCGCGCACACCCTCGGCGAATAGATGACACGTCCGGTGTGTGGATGTGCGAATGCACGATTGCATCCCGGTCCGGCCGACGCTTCGGGGTTGTGCTGCCGATTCGCCGTGATCAGCCGCCTGACAAGGCATTTGCAACCTTCGCACTGAGAGAACGGGAACCGTAGCCTGTATAACGATTCGGTCGCTGCTCCCCGGAATTGCTGATAATGTTTGCCGTCGTCGGGCGCTGGGGGTCGATCGGACCCCGGCCGGGCAGGTGTTCGATGCCGAAACCGCCTGTCCGGTAAGCAAGTTCGAAGTCCCGTAGGGCAGTCCCGCGGGCTCCGGCGCCGACACGAAAGTCATCCGGCCCTGGTGTCTGGTGGTCGGCGAGTTGAGGAAGGACGAGGCGGCCGGGCAGCCGGCGACAAGGGAACCTGATGAATCAATCTACCGCCGTGACGATTTCGTGGATTCTCGCCGCAGTACTCATCTTGGCCGTCGCGGCGGCGCTGTATGCGGCGTATTTCGCGCTGCAGCAGCGCACCCGCGCTCAAACGGCCGAGCGGGAACTGCACGAACACGAGGACGAACTCGAGCATTTCACGGCCAACACGATGCCGTACGTGGCCGACTCGGTGCGCCGCGCCGACGTGTCGGTGGAGATACCGGTCGGTGGCAGCCAGGGCCGCTTCGCGCAGTTGCTGCGCGGTGTCGGTGAGCGCTACATCGGCGATCTCCGCATGCTCCAGGCCGAGACCCGCGACCGCACCCGTCGCGAGACGGAATACGAGACGCAGCAGGCGATCTCCCGCACCGAAACGACGGCGCGCAGCGACGCCGAGAACGCATCGCGGGAGGCCACCAGCGCGGCCGTCCGCGCGTTCGGCACCTCGGTGGTCAGCCTGGGCGCCGATGTCAGCCAGGTGGTCAGCACCGCGCTGCGCGAGCACCGCGGAGACGAGGTCTACGAGACCCTGATCCGCATCGACCACAGCGTGCAGCAGATGATCCGCCAGTCGCAGTCCTATGTGATCGTGTGTGGTGGTCTCCCCGGCCGGCGCTGGCCGCAGCAGTCGCTCACCGATGTCGTCGGCGGCGCCGTCGGCCGTGTCCGCGACTTCACCCGCGTTCGCCCGCACCAGCTCGACCGCACCGTCATCAGCCGCGCCGTGGAGCCGCTGGTGCACACGCTGGCCACGCTGCTGGACAACGCGCTGCGCTATTCCCCGCCCACCTCGTTCGTCGACGTCACCTTCCAGGAGGGCCACCACGGCGTCACGGTGATCGTCGACGACGCGGGTGTGCGCATGAACGCCGAGCAGATGGAAGAGGCCCGGCAGGTCCTGGCCGGCGAGCGGATCGTCGACATCCACCAGCTCGGACCCGCACCGCGCGTGGGTTTCCCGGGTATCGCCTCGCTGGCCCGCCGGTACGGGTTCACCGTCTACATCGACGGCCCCAACACCTACGGCGGCATGCGCGCGATGGTCTATGTCCCGGAGGCGCTGCTCTCGCCTCGCGAGGCCACGCCGCAGGTCGCCACCTCGACCATGATCTCGGCCGCGGCCGCCGGACCGGAACCCGTCACCGCCGTGGACACCCCGTCGGCCCGGCACGCCGCGCCGCCCGAGGCGGTTCCCGTCGGCGGGCCGAGCGTCCACTCCGAGACCACCCGCCCCATGACAGGTGAGGCCGCGCATATCACTCCGACCGAAGATCCCGAATACAGCCAGGACTCCGAGGCCGAATCCATGTCCACCGTCCACGACATCACCCCGGGCGGTCTCCCACGGCGCCGCCGCCGGACCGTGGCGGTCTCCACGCTCTCGCGCGGACCGGATACCGATACCGCGCTGCCCCGCCCCGATATCGCCGCTGCGTGGCAGAACGGCTCGAAGACCGGCCGAACCTCCGCCACGCATGAAAACACCGAAGGGATGACCTCTTGATGGGCACACCCGGTACGGCCGTCACCGACGGCGAAAAACTGGCTTGGATGCTCGAAGACCTCAATGTTCCCGGCGTCCGGTTCGCCGTCCTGCTCTCGGAAGACGGCCTGCGCATCGCTCAGGTCGGCGACATCTCGGTCGACGATGCCGAGCGGTTCGCCGCCGCCGCGTCCGGGCTGCGGTCGCTGGGCAAGGCACTCGGCGAGTTCTGCGGCGCGGCGAACTCGGTGCGGCAGAACATGACCGAATACGACGACGGGATGATCTTCATCACCGCGGCCGGGGACGGCGCGCTGATCGGCGTCTCCACCACCACCCAGGTGGACGTCAACCTGGTCGCCCACCGGATGAACGAGCTCGCCGCCCGGGTCGGGCGCGAACTCGGCAGCCTGCCGCGTCAGCGGTAGGGGCGGCCGTGCGAGCGCGCAGCGAGCGAATGATGGATACCGCATGAGCAGGCATCGGCGCGATCCCGATCTGGTCCGGGCGTATGTGCGCACCGGCGGGCGTTCGCGTGCCACCCGGGTGCTGGATCTGGTGACCCTGGTGGTGACAGCGCAGGATCCGCCCCCGGGCAGCACCCCGGACGCGCTCCGGGTGATGAGCGTGTGCAGCCGTCGTGGTGCGCTGTCGATCGCCGAGATCGCCGCTTATCTCGACCTACCGCCCTCGGTGGTCAAGATCGTCGCGTCCGATCTGTTGGACAGCGGCCACCTGGTGAATCCGGCCCCGGTCGACCAGGTTCCCGAACTCGCCCTGCTCGAGGAGGTACTGCATGGGCTCCGCGCTCTCGCCGTCTGAGCGCCCGTCGGCCCTCACCGATCGCACCGTCGACTATGTGCCCGAAACGGTCACCCGGTCGGTGAAGCTCTTGGTGGCAGGCAATTTCGGCGTCGGCAAGACCACCTTCGTGAGCAGCGTGTCGGAGATCCGGCCGCTGCGCACCGAGGAGACGATCACCGAGGCCAGCATCGGCGTGGACGACATGGCCGACCTGCCCGGCAAGCAGACCACCACCGTCGCCATGGATTTCGGCCGCATCACGCTGAATACCCAACTGGCGCTGTACCTTTTCGGCACACCCGGGCAACGGCGGTTCCTACCGCTGTGGGAGGAGCTGGCCCGCGGCGCGCTCGGCGCGCTGGTGCTGGTCGACACCCGGCGCATCGACAAGGCCGACGAGGTGCTCGCGATCCTCGAGGAGCGCGGCGTGCCGTACTCGGTCGCGGTCAACGAGTTCGAGGGCGCGCAACGCTATCCGCTGCACGAGATCCGCGAGGCCCTCGACCTGGAGCCGGATACCCCGCTGACCGCCCTGGACGCCCGCGACCGGGGCCCCTGCCTGCGGTCGCTGATCACACTCGTCGAATACCTGTTCCAGCGTCTGGAGTCTCGTTCTTGACACGATCGTCGGTCCAACGGCGATCCCGGTCCGGCCGTCACGCGCTGTGCAGTGCCGCGAGCAGCGTCGTGAGGATCGGCGACGGCCGCATATCGCTGCGCAGCACGGCCGAGACCGGGATGCGCAGTGGGCGGCCCGTCAGCTTCAGCGCCGCGATTCCGTCGGCCGGCGTATCGGCGTAGAGGACGGTCCACGCGTCCGGCCGGTTGACCAGCTCCATGGTGGCGGTGTGGTCCGGCGGGATCGGCGGACCGTAGGTCGGCCGGGTGGGCAGGTCGGCGAACGCCTGCCGGACCACGGTGTGCAACAGCACCTGTTCCTGTTCCGGCGGGAGCAGCAACGGATAATTCCCCAATTCGGTGAGCGTCACGTCCGCCCGCCCCGCCAGCGGATGGGCCGTCGCGACGGCTATGACGAGGTCCTCCACCCACAGTTGTTCGACCCGAAGACCGGGCTGATCAACGCTCCCGCGAATGAGAGCAAGATCACAATCGCCATCGGCCACCGCGGCGATGCGGTGCCGGAAGGACTTGATCACGAACTCGATCTCCGCACCCGGATGCGCCTCCCGCGCACCGGCGATGGCCGAGAGCGACCGCGTTGCGAAGGACATGTTGGCGGCCAGGCGAATGCGCGGGCCGGATGCCCGCACAGCAGCGCGAATGGCCGACTCCAGACTCAGCATTTGCTTGGCAAGCGGAAGTAGCCGAGTCGTTGCGTCCGTCGGGACCACCGATCTCGTCGAACGCTCGAACAACTGCACACCAAGATCATGTTCGAGCCGCGCGATTTGGTGACTGATAGCCGATTGCGATATGAAGCATCGCTGAGCCGCCCGGCTGAAGCTCAGCTCCTCGCACACTGCCACGAAGTACGACAGCTGCCTCAGTTCCATCGAGATCTCCCATTCATGACCGATCCAGATAAGAGTCATCTAAATTATGCGCCCTGACCCCTGGAACATTCTCGTTCCGAATCGCGGTTGGTAATGATGGAAGGAGGCTGTCATGCAACACGTGGACGCGGGGATCGAAACCGCTGATGTAGTCATCGTCGGGTCGGGCTTCGGCGGACTCGCCGCCGCGAAGCAGCTGAGCAAGTCGGGGGTCGACTACGTACTCATCTCCAGCACGCCGGAGCATCTGTTCCAGCCGCTGCTGTATCAGGTTGCGACCGGTGTGCTGCCCGCCGCCGATATCGCCCCGTCGATCGCGCAGGTGCTGCGCCGACACAAGGGCGCGAAGGTGCGGCTGGGCAAGGTCGTCGACATCGATGCCGAGGGCGCGGTGCTCACCTACGAGACACCGGAGGGACCCGAGCAGATCCGCTACGGCTCGTTGATCGCGGCTACCGGTGCCAACCAGTCCTATTTCGGACGAGACGATTTCGCCGAGAAGACCTATTCGCTCAAAACCATCGAGGACGCCCAGCGGCTGCGCGCGCAGATCGAGCGGGTGTTCACCGAGGCGGCGACGGCCGATCCGGATTCGCGGCAGCGGCTGCTGAGCTTCGTGGTGGTAGGCGCGGGCCCGACCGGCGTCGAGGTCGCCGGTCAGCTGAAGGAACTCGCCAAACGGCACTACCACCAGGAGATTTCGGTCTCGCTGGTGGAGGGCGCCCCGGCCGTGCTCCCCCCGTTCGGCGGCAGCCTGTCGGAGTATGCGCGAGAGTCGTTGGCCCGCAACGGTGTTGAGGTGCTGCTGGACACGTTCGTGACCGATATCGAAGCGGGCAAGGTGACCGTCCGGACCAAGGACGGCGTCGAGCGCGGCATCGGGGCCGAGACCGTGGTGTGGTCGGCGGGCGTACAGGCCGGCGGTTTTGCGAACCTGCTCGCCGCCGCCACGGGGTGCGAGACCGACCGCGCCGGGCGGCTGCTGATCAATCAGGACTGCACCGTCGGCGGGCATGCCGACATCTACGCGATCGGCGATATGACCTCGCTCAACGGCTACCCGGGACAGTCGCCGACGGCGATGCAGGAGGGCCGCCACGTCGCCGACATCATTCGCCGCAAGAAGCAGCCCGGCACTCCGTTCGTCTACTGGGACAAGGGCTCGATGGCGGTGATCAGCCGGTTCAGCGCCGTTACCAAGCTGAACGACAAGGTCAAGTTCACCGGTTTCGTCGCCTGGGTGACGTGGCTGGCGGTGCACCTGTTCTACCTGGTCGGCTTCCGCAATCGCTTCGCCGCGGTGGTGTCCTGGCTGGTGGCCTTCATCGGCACCGGCCGACCCGGATTCGCCGAGAACGAGAAGGACACGCCCGCACCGGCCTCCGAACAGCGACGAGCGGCATAGCGTCGAGTTCCGGCCCGCGCAGGATGAGGTAGGCCCCGGCATCACTCTGGGCCTACCTCACCGACTGCTCGTCAGTCCCCGGCCGGAAGGCGGTCGAGGATCCGGTTCAACAACGCCGTGTGAGTTTCCAGAACGGCGCCCTGTGTGTCGAGCCTGGCATCTATACCATCGAGGCGGGTATCAATACCGTCGAACCGGGCATCCATACCGTCAAGGCGAGCATCGATACCGTCGAACCGGGCATCCATACCATCGAGACGAGCATCGATACCGTCGAACCGGGCATCCATACCGTCAAGGCGAGCATCGATACCGTCGAACCGGGCATCCATACCGTCAAGGCGAGCATCGATACCGTCGAACCGGGCATCCATACCGTCAAGGCGAGCATCGATGCCATCGAACCGGGCATCGATACTGTCGAACCTGACATCGTGCTGAGCCAGCTTCGCATGGACCAAGCCGAACTCTTCCAGCACAGCTTGGTGGCGCTGTTCGGATCGAGCCCTGAGTTCTGCCACTTGGGAGACTGTCGCCTTGGTTGCCATCAGGCTCTCCAGGTTGGTTACGCGGTCCTCGAGCGGTGCAGTCGTCACTGATCGATCCTCTCGGTTGCGGGACATACTAACAATCGGCGCCCGCGACGGATGCGGGCAGAACCGGCCGGAGTGCCCGGCCGGACAACTCAGGCCCGGTCGCGCAGCAACGGGATGCGCACGGCCTCGACGGCGTGTTCCACCCGAGCGCAGTCGTCCTCGGTGAACCCGGCGATCTTGTCATCGATGTTGTTGTGGCACACCGTAATCAGAGTGTTCGCCAGCGCCGGGTAGTCGGCGCTCGGGTACAGCTGGGTCTGCACGGTCCAGTACAGGGACGCGGCCTTGTCGAGGCCGATCCCTTCGACCTTGCGGCCGCCGACGGTGCCACCATCGGTGATCAGGTAGGCAAGCCTGTTACCCACACCGCTGTTGGTGTGTACACCGCCATGGTCCGGCGCCGGATGCCGATCGGAGTGGGTCGCGGGCACCCAGCCCGGCCCCTCGTAGACCTCCGGCTGCGGCTCGGGAGCCGATCCCGGCGACTTCATGTCCCGGATGACGCCCGATACGGTGCCGTTGCCGATCTTCCAGCGATCGGCACGCTTGCCGCGCGTGCTCGTCAGTTCGGTGAATTCGCCGAACACGTCGGACATCGACTCGTTGATCGCGCCGGACTCGTTGAGATAGTTCAGGCCGCTGATTCGCTCGGTGACGCCGTGGGTCAGCTCGTGGGCGACGACATCCGGACCGAGCACCGCGCCGCCGATCACGAAGCCCTGCTCGTCGGTCCAGTACGCGTTCGCGTACGGGCAGGCATCGACGCAGACACGGACGGTGGCGCGCAACGCCTTCCCGCCGCCGTCCTTCACCTCGATGCCGATCAGTTCGGTCAGGCTGCCCAGGTCGGTGTGGCGGCGGTAGAAGTTCTCGGTGTCGCCCATCCAGTCGTAGACCTTGTTCGCATCCTCGTTGCCGGCGACCCGGCGCCGGCCCTCCGCGCGGACCACGGGATAACTGCCCGCCGCACCACAGGGGATGCCGAGCTTGCCCTCCTCGCCGTGCGAATCCGCATCGCACACCACGCGATCGAGGGCCGGCTCGGCGGGCCAGGCGTCGAGCACCGCGCCGCCGGGGCCCGCGGCGACGAATATCCGCCACAGCCGCCCACCCGCCGCCAGGTCGTAGCGGTATGCCGGGACGGCGGGAGCATCGGGTCGCCGATCATCGATCAGGCCCGGATCGAACCAGGCCGCCGACGCGGCACGCACCCGCACCGTCTCCGCACCGCGTGCGGACAACTCGGCCGCCCTGGCGACCGCGGTGCGCCGGGCCGACGGAAGCTCGCCGCCGGAGGAATAGCCGCCGACGATCCGCTCCGTCAGGGCGCCCGTTGCCGACAGCAGCGAACCGTCGGACCGCAGCGCCACCGCGACGGCGGCGCCGTACACGGGAACCCCCTCGATGCGCTGGACGAGCCGGACCGTGCTGCCACCCGCCCGGCGGGACACCCCCTCGACGACGAGATCCGCCGCGGCACCGAACATCTGCTCGAGGCCGGCGATATGCGCGAGCGCCGCGGCACCGGGATCGAGGGTACGAATTCCGCTGCCCGGCACCGGAATCGGCCGATCCGGAACGACCTGGCGGACCGATCCGTGGCTGCTGCGGTGGATCGTCTTCGGCACCGTCGACAGCGACGGCGGATTCGGCTGCGCCGCCACCGGCACCGCGACCAGCACCACGAGGACGGCCCACAGGCCGGCCAGACAAGCCTTCATCATGTCTCCCCCTGCGATTGGATGTGCGTGGACAACCGCTGCTCGCGATCGAGATCGATCGCGCTCCCCCGAGCCGACTCTCCTCGGTGATCAACCGCTACACGACGACGTCGTGCTCCCCTCGGACCGTCCGACCCGGCCGATGTGAACTCCCCGAACACGCTTGCCGGAGGGGATGTTTCGCGGCGAAGCGGCTAGAGCTTCGCCGAGACCTTCTGCACCGTGAGCCAGGTGCGCGTCGTGATGTCCTTGCCGTACACGGTTTCCAGCCACGTCATGTGGTTTGTCGTACCGCTCACGGAGTTGTCGATGACCGCCAGCACCGCCCCCGCAGCGCGATCGTAGCCGACTATCCGCACCGCGGCGGCCAGAGCCGCCGGAGGCTCCGGCGGCGCACCCCCGGCCCGATCCTTGAGGAACGTCGCGGTCAGGTAGGTGTTGCGCCCGTGCGTCAGCCCCGGGAACGGGTCGGAATCCACGAGTTCTCGCAGCTCGTCGCGGCTGCGGACGATGGTGCCGCCGCCGATGCCCAGCTCGGCGTTCAGCGCCTGCTGGATGCGCGATTCCAATGCGGGAACATCGGTTTCGGCGCACCCGAACACGACGTTGCCGCTGGCCAGAACCGAGCCCACCGATGCGAAACCGAGCCCCTCGAACACCCCGCGCAGCTTCTCGCCACGCATGTTCGGGTTGGCGGGCATGATCCCGCGCAGGAGGGCGGCGTACCGGTTCATGCGCCGAACAGTACAGCTCGCCTCCGACAGGTTCGCCCGCCGACAGGAACACCCACCGGCCGTGCGCCCTATCGGGGCGCGGCGGCGACTAGCTCGCCTGCGGCGCGGCGGCTCCGTTCTTCTTGCGCTCGATGTCCTCCAGCGCCGCGAGGTGCTTCGCCCGCTCCTCCGCCGCGGCCTCCCACGCCTCCTTGCGGTTCTTGACCACCTTCGCGGGCGCGCCCACGGCGATGCCGTAGTCGGGCACATCGCCGTTCACCACGGCGTGCGCGCCCAGTACGCACCCGCGGCCGACCCGGGTGCCGCGCAGCACCGTGACCTTGGCCGCGATCCAGGTGTCCGGCCCGACCCGCACCGGGCTCTTCACGATGCCCTGGTCCTTGATCGGCATCGTGATGTCGTCCATCTTGTGGTCGAAGTCGCAGATGTAGCACCAGTCGGCGACCAGCGTCGATCCGCCGATCTCGATGTCGAGGTAGGCGTTGACCACGTTGTCCTTGCCGAACACCACCTTGTCGCCGATGCGCAGCGACCCCTCGTGGCAGCGAATGGCGTTGCCGTCGCCGATGTGCACCCACTTGCCGATCTCCATGCGGCTCAGCTCGGGCGTCGCGTGGATCTCCACCCGGCGGCCCAGAAAGACCATGCCGCGCAGCACGATGTGCGGGTTGGCGAGGCGGAACTTGAGCAGCCGGTAATACCGCACCAGATACCACGGCGTATAGGCCCGGTTGGCGAGCACCCAGCGCAGCGATGCCACCGTCAGAAAGCGCGCCTGCTCCGGATCCCGGCGACGCGCCCCTCGCCAGCGCGCACGCAACGGTGCGCTCCACATGCTCGTCACGAACTGCTCCCTCGGGTCCAGCGGGCGACTGCGTCGTCCAGCGGTGTCTTCATCGAGGTACCAGGGTACTTTCGCCGCGCGGCAGGGTCAGCCGCTGCCCTCCGACATTTCCGGTCGCCACACGGTCCGGCGGACACGGTCCGCGCCACGCTCACCCTGCCCGGTGACGGCGGGGTCGATGTTCTAGTCTCGAGCAGGCCCGTACGAGCAGATGGGAGTCCAGCAGGTGCGAATCGGCAGCCGGCGATCCCCGCGCGAGCACAACCGGGGCGGGGGGAAGGCATCCACCGCCGATCGCGCGGCGGTCGGTCCTGCGCGGGCACGCGCGGCACGCCGGGCGGTCGCGGTCATCGGCGCGGTCGGTCTGCTCGCCGTCACCGGGTGCGGCAGTACCACATTGGACGACATCAAGGTGGGTCCCGGCAAGGGCTGGCCGGTGGCCTATCACGACGGCCGCAACAGCGCCGCCACCGCGGTCGAGGGTTCCCGGCATCTGGTGCCGCACTGGAACCGTCCGCTCGGCGGACCGGCGGCGGTGCCCACCATCGTCGGACCGGGCGGGCAGCTGTGGGTGACCACCCGCCTCCCCACCGACTGCGTCGGGAATCCCGCCCCCTCGGGCGCGATGTTCTCCTTCCAGATGCCCACCGGCCGCAAGCGATTCTGCAATCCGATGGGTCCCGACGCCCTCGCGGCGGGCGCGGCCGTGGACGGGATCGACAACGTCTACGTCGGCGACAACGGCGGCGTGTTCTCCTACAACGCGCTCGGCCAGCCGCGGTGGCGCACCCCGGTCGCGGGCGTGCCGGTGTCGGTGCAGTTCACCGGCGAGGGCGACGTGCTGTCGGTGACCCAGTCCGGCCAGATCGACGTGCTGGACCGGCAGACCGGAGACCTGCGATCGGCCACCTTCCAGGCCCTGGGCGAGCCGGATTTCCTGCGGCAGCCCGACCTGCCCCGGCCGCCGGACGGCCAGGGCATCGGCGACTGCGTGACCGGCGGGCCGCAGTGCCCGGTGTCCAACGTGTCGGCGATCGAGCACGACTCCGGCCGCTTCTACCTCACCCTCCGCCGTCCCGGCGCGCCGATCGCGGCGCTGGTGGCGCTGCGCTACGCGGACAAGCGAATTCAGCAGGACTGGAGCGTCGACATCCTCACCGACGGCAGCGCCACCAGCCCGGCACTCGCCCCGGACGGCAAGACGGTCTACATCGGCGACAACAGCGGCCGGCTGCTGGCCGTGGACGCCGCCGACGGGCGCGTGAAATGGAGTTGGCCGCTGGGCTTCGCGCCGCAGGGCACGGTGTCGGTGCGGGACGGCCTGCTGATTCCGGGCGGCGACGAGGGCCACCTGCTGGCGCTGCACGACGACGGCGACAGCGCCCGGATCGCCTGGGAGCGCAAGGATCTGCCGCTGCGCGGACGGCCCGTGCAGACCGCCGGAAACACCGGCTACACGGTCGCCCCGATCGGTCCGGGACTGAGCCTGGTCACCTTCGACACCGGCGACGGCAGCACCGTCGCGACGAACGAGTTACCCGGCGCGCAGGGCAGCACGGTGGGGACGGCGGTGAGCGACAACCGCGAGGTGGTCGTGACGACCCGGATCGGCGAGCTGTTCACCTTCGAACCGGAGGACGACTAGCCGAGCCGCCGACGCCGCGCCGGGACCGAGGAATCAGCGGACCGGTGGCGTCTCGCAGAGGAAAACCGTTGCGGTACGGCCGATTCGGGTGATCACCAGGGTGAGCGGGCGGGACCCGCGGGGTTTGAGGCGTGCCCGCAGGGCGTCCGGATCCACGTCCACACCGCGGGTGAGGATTTCGAGTGGCCCGCAGTCGCGGCGGTGCAGTTCGGCGCGCAGCGCCTTCTCGCGGAGGTCGAGCCGATCGAGAATGCGGAAGCCGCGGACCCCCTCGGGAACCCGGTCTCCGGTGAGGTAGGCGATTCGCGAATCGAGCTGCCACAGACCGTATTTCGCGGCGTAGTGGCGGACCAGCCCGGCCCGCACCACGGCACCGTCGGGGTCGATGATCCACTCGCCGGGCGCCCGGTCGGGGATGTCGTCCGGTTCGTCGTCGGTGAGCGTCCACGACGAACCGTCCGAGCCGAGTACGGTGGCGCGCCGGGTGACGCCCGGTTCGGCCGGCTCCGCCGACCACAGGCAGGCCTCCCGCACGGCACCGCCCAGCGATACGACCTCCACCTCGCCGTCCCACGCCAGGCCGTCGAAATCCAGTCCGGGAGCGCACTTCACGACCAGGGCGCGGCCGCGGTAGGCGTCGAGCAGATCCGGCAGCGGCGGCTGTAACTTCGCGGGATCGTGGGTGCGCCGGCCGTCGGCGCGCCGGGCCGGGTCGGCGAGCACCACGGTATCCGTACTGCACGGTCGCAGCGCGTCGGCCCGGGCCGGCAGCACGTTCGGGGCGCCGGAGAGATTGTGCGCGGCCATCGCCAACCGCACGTCGTCGAGATCGCTGCCGATCACCGCGGGGCAGACCCGGTGCAGCGCAACCAGTTCCGCGCCGATCGAACAGGTGACGTCGTGCACCGCCCGGCCCGCCAGCCGGCGCGCCCGATGCCGGGCCACCGCGCTCGGCGTCGCCTGCTGCAGGGCGTCGTCGGTGAACAGCCAGTCCCCCGCCTCGTCCAGCTTCGCCACCGCGCGCCGACGCAGCCGCACCGTCTCCACCAGGGCCGCCGCCCGCTCACCGTGCTCGCGCCGCGCCCGCTGCACATCGTTCGGCAGCGACGCCGTCGTCAGCGCCAGCCGATCCACCGCGGCCAACGCGGAAACCGCTGCGGCACTGCGCAGGTACTCGACGTCGTCCCGGGAGAACCGATAGGCCACTGCGGCGGCGCACTACCTTCCGGCGGCGGTCGGCTTCACGCCGGTGATCATCGCGTTGTAGAAGAACCGGCGCGGCACCACATGCCGCAGCACCCGCTCGTCCACCCAGCTCAGGCCCAGCCACGCCCGGTACTGCGCGAGGCGGTAGCGCCAGGACAGCTTCTCGTCGGGCACGGCGGCCTCGAACGTGCGCACGGGCCAACCCCACAGGGCGGCGGCGAACTCCTCGGTCTCCGCGCGCACCTGCGTCGCGCCGGCCGACCGGGCGATCGCCTCCAGCTCCGACGGATCGAACGTGTGCAGGTCGACGACGGCCTCCAGCGCGGCCGCGCGGGAGGACTCGTCGAGCTCCTCCTGCGGCCGCCGCCATTCGCGCAGGAACGGCAGCTTGGTGACCTCGGTGGTGACCTTCCAGGTGACCTGCCCCAGCTTGCGGGCGTAGAGGTTGCCCACCGTGGTCGGCTCGCCCGCGAAGACGAACCGCCCGCCCGGCTTCAGCACCCGCAGGCATTCCTTGAGCGCCAGCTCCACATCCGGAATATGGTGCAGCACCGCATGTCCCACGACCAGATCGAACGTGTCGTCCTCGTACGGGATGGTCTCGGCGTCGGCCACCCGGCCGTCCACCTCCAGGCCCAGATGCTCCGCGTTGCGCAGCGCGACCTTCACCATGCCCGGCGACAGATCGGTGACCGAGCCCCGCTTCGCCACCCCGGACTGCATCAGGTTCAGCAGGAAGAATCCGGTGCCGGAGCCGAGCTCCAGGGCTCGCTCGTACGGCAGCGGGGCGTGCGGGACGACGGCGTCGAAACGGCCGCGGGCGTAATCGATACAACGCTCGTCGTAGGAGATCGACCACTTGTCGTCGTAGGTCTCCGCCTCCCAGTCGTGATACAGCACCTGGGCCAGCTTGTTGTCGGCGAGCGCCGCCTGGACCTCCGCCTCGGTGGCGTGCGGGTTCGGCGCGGGGTCGTCAGGACGTGCGGTCATGGTCCGCTAGCGTACTCGAGCGATCGGCGGACGGAGATCAGCGGCCCAGGAATTCGGCGGATCCCGGACCGACCGCCGAATAGGAACGTGTTCCGATGCCGCGATCCGCGGTGTCGAACAGGTCGGCCCACTCGGCGCGGGCCCGGTCGTGGCCGTGCGTACCGGCCTCGAAGACCCGCTTGGCGGCCGCCAGCGCGCGGGCCGGGCCGCCGGTGAACTGCCGGGCCCAGCGCAGTGCCGCGGTGAACACGTCGTCGGGGGCGACCACCTCGTCGGCCAGGCCGATCGCCGCCGCCTCCGCCGGATCCACGAAGCGGCCGGTGTACACCAGATCCTTGGCGCGGGACGGGCCGACCAGCAGGCTCAGCCTCCTGATTCCGGCCACCGGGATCAGGCCCATCCGGACCTGCGGCAGGCCGAGCTTCACGTTGTCGCCGATGACGCGGTGGTCGGCGCCCAGCGCCAGCTCCAGTCCGGCGCCCAGCGCGTAACCGCTGATCGCGGCGACCGTCGGCTGCGGCAACCGCGCCAGGCAGCCGAGCGCGCGCTGCAGATCGCCGGCCATCGCATGCGCCTGGTCGGCGGTCAGCCGCGCCAGCTCGGCCGGCTCGTCGCCGGCGCTGAACACCCGCTCGTCGCCGTAGACGACGACCGCGGCCACCTCGTCGTCCCGGGCGATGCGGTCCGCGGCGGCCGCCAGCTCCAGTGCCAGTTGCACGTCGACGAGGTTCATCGGCGGCCGCGCGAAACGCAGCACGGCAATCCCCGCCTCGGCGCGGTCCACGGTCACGTATTCGGCCACAGCGCACCAGCCTACTGGGCATCCACCGCCGGTCCGGCGGTCGGGCGGGACATCGGATGGACGGTCGGCCCGCGGCCGACGGGCTCAGCTCGGCCGCCGCGACCCCTGCGGGCGCATGCCCTCGGGCAGGTCGGCGAAGTAGCGGTCGTTGCGCGGGAACTGCAGCCGAGGCTTGCCGTCGACGGTCGTCAGCACCGGCTGGATCGGCTCGACAACCGGGGCGGCGGCGAGAATGCCCGCCGTATCGGCGAATTCGCCGAGCGCCGTCAGCTGCGACCAGGTGGGCGGGAGCAGCACGTCCTGCCCGGCACGCCAGCGGTCCAGGGATTCGGCGGGGGTGCGCCAGGCCACCTCGTGTGCCTCGGAGGTCGCCCCGTCGGCGCGCTGACCGTCCGGCAGCACGGCCACGAAGAAGTAGGTGTCGTAACGCCGCGGCTCGACCACGGGCGTGACCCAGTTGGCCCACGGGCGCAGCAGATCCGCGCGCAGCACCAGATTCTCGCGGGCGAGGAACGCGCCGAGCGACAGTTCCCGATGTTCCAGCTGCGCCCGCACCTCCCGGTAGACGGCGGTATCGGAGACCACGGTGCCGGCGGTCGGCCCCGCCAGCAGCACCCCGCACTCCTCGAAGGTCTCGCGCACCGCGGCGCAGACCAGCGCCTGCGCGCGCGCCGCATCGGTCCCGAACCGCCGCCCCCACCACGCCGGATCGGGCCCCGCCCAGTCGATCTCGGCCTGCGCGTCGGAGGCGTCGACACCGCCGCCCGGAAAGACCGTCATCCCCGCCGCGAAGGTCATCTCCTGCGCCCGCCGCTGCATGAACACCTCGGGGCCGGACGCCCCGTCACGGACCAGCATCACCGTGGACGCGTCCCTGGGCACCGGCGGCGTCGGATCGGGTTCGGCAACAGTCTCGCTCACATTCGCACCCTAACGTCTGCTTGGTCGTGCCGATCGACAGGTATCCGTCACACCCGCTGGACAGGCCACATGGCTCCGGCGGTGGATCGCGCGGTGCCTCTCGGTACCGCAGCGGCACCCCCTTTCACGGCTGCAACGGCACCCGCCATTCCCGCGTGCTTCCGGCCGGAACAGCATCGCGCACCGGCATAGGCGCACCACCCGCACCGGGGGCATCGCCTCACGGACCGCACGAATTTCCCGGGCGCGCCGGACTCCGGTGACACGGGCCGCGCGAGGGAGGTGCGGCGATCACGCGCGGCGGTGGCGACCGAAACGCTGGGAGCGGCGGGCGAAGTAGCGGCCGTCGATGCGATCCAGGGTGATCGACTGGCGGAACGCCTCGCTGAGCTTCTCCGCGGTCACCACGTCCTCCAGCAGGCCCTGGGCAATCACGCTGCCCTCGTTCAGCAGCAGGGCGTGGGTGAAGCCGGGCGGTATCTCCTCGACGTGATGGGTGACCAGCACGGTGGCGGGGGCGTCGGGATCGGCGGCCAGATCGCCCAGCTTCTCCACCAGTTCCTCGCGGCCGCCCAGATCGAGGCCGGCGGCCGGCTCGTCGAGCAACAGCAGTTCCGGGTCGGTCATCAGCGCCCGCGCGATCAGCACCCGCTTGCGCTCCCCCTCCGACAGGGTGCCGTAGGCGCGATCGGAAAGGTGTTCGGCACCCAGGCTTTCCAGCATGTCGATCGCGCGGTCGGTATCGATGTCGTCGTATTCCTCGCGCCAGCGGCCCAGCACCGCGTAGCCCGCCGACACCACCAGGTCGCCCACTTTTTCGTCGAGGGGCACCCGGCTGGCCACCGCCGCCGACGAGAGCCCGATGCGCGGGCGCAGGTCGCTGACGTCGGTGCGGCCCAGCACCTCACCGAGCAGGCCGGCGGTGCCCGACGTCGGATGCACCTCGGCGGCGGCCATCCGTAGCAGCGAGGTCTTGCCGGCGCCGTTGGGGCCGAGCACGACCCACCGTTCGTCGAGCTCCACCTGCCAGGTCACGGGACCCACCATGGTGTGGCCCGAACGCCGGACGGTCACCTCGTTGAAGTCGATGAGCAGATCGGGATCCGGTTGCGGCACGGGCTCCATCTTGGCCCACGCCCGCGAACCCTTGCCAACGTGGTCGGTTTGCACGATAAGTGTTCATAGTCGCCCGGGCGGCCGGGCGCGCGCCGATTCGTCGTCGTGCGGCTGTGATTCGGGACTCGTCTTCCGCGGCCGCGGCGAACGGAACAGCCGGCCCAGCACCAGCGCCACCGGAATCGAGCACACGACCCAGATGCCGAGCACTATCAGCAGTGTCGTCATGACCGTCGCACCTCCGCGCGTCGTGCACCACCGATACTGCCGCATCCCCGCCGTCGCGTCGACCGCCGGGACACAGGTGCGTCACCGCGCCGACGGAGGACCATCGGCCGGAACGGCTGCCGGAACGGGCGGAACGGCGATCACCGTGATCGACCCGGGCGCCACCTCCGTGAAGCCGGCGTCGCGAACCGCGGTCGCCGAACCCTGCCGGACCCGCTCACACAGCGCCGGCCACTGCCGGGGCCCGGCCTCGCGCACCGAGCACCGCAGGCCGCGCCGCGACCACGCGTAGGCCCGCTGCACCGAAAGTGCCCCGGCCAGCAGCATGCTCGCGTGCCCGACCTGGGCCGCGGCCTTGCCCACCGTCATGCCCAGCTCCGAATTCACCCACAGCACAGGAAGTTCCGGGTCGGTCGGGCCCGGTTCATCGGCTTCCAGGTCGGTGCCGTGTCCGATGCTGCCACTCGCCGGGCCTGCGTGGTTACGTTCCGCCGCCGGGCCGGACGCCGGCGGCATGCGGATCTGCAATTTCCGGATGCGCGGGTCGACATCGCCGACCGGACCCGGCACCAGCGCCCGCGCCTGCGCGGCGCCCACGTCGACGGTCACGCCCTCGACCTCCCCCGCCGCGAGCCACTGCGCGCCCCGCGCCCGCCGCGCCACCTTCCGGATCCTCGACCGTTTCCAGGCCAGATACCGCTGCTCCCACTCGCCGCCGGGGCCGACCCGCGGATCCAGGCACAGCGCGACCGCGGCCGTGGCGGCCGCCTCCAGCAGCGCGCTGCGCGGCGGCGGGTCGACCTTCGGAAGGTGCAGTACCACTTGCATCGCCTGCACCAACGCGGGATCGGCCGGATCCCCGCCACCGCCGTAGCCGCCGGCCAATTCCGCATGGCAGGCGACGAACTGCTCGTCCGGCCCGCACGTCGCGGCGCCGATCGAATCCGTCATCCGCGGGCTCCGCGTATGTCGGTCGGGGCGGTACCCGTTGCAGCCAAGACATCTCCCATCACCCGAGGCCAACCCGATCCGAGCCTATCGCCGCCCGGCGAGCGGCCCGCCACTACAGCGGCCGTGCCCGGCCCGAAATTCCCGCCCGTCGGCACCCGCCGCGGTCCGCCCGACACGACCCACATGCCGACCCGGCGCGACCCGCAGCGAGCGGATCAGCACGCTGCGTTACCGGCATACGTTGCGCCGGTTCGGTTCTCCGGCGGGCCGAAACTCGTTGCGAGCCCGGTCGAGTCCCCGGTGCAACTCGATACCGGCCCCGAACCGGGTCGAAACCGGGAGCAAATATCGGGCAGACTCGATATTCGACAGTTACAGCTTGCACAAAATCCCGCCCTGGCGATCGTCAGGTTAACTTCTTCTCGCGGTGATTCCGGTCAGGGGCAGCGCCTCTCACCGGGTCACAACCGGAACGGCTGACCGAGAAGTTGCGGTCCAGCGACCACTCGGCGGCACGCAGCTCGATCCACGGCACGTGACTCGAATCCCGGCACGTCACCGAGTGTTCCTGAATCCCGGCCCAATCCGACCGCACGGCCCATTCGACGGTACGGCTCAATTCGGCGCCACGACTCATTCGACGGCACGACTCATTCGACGGCACGACTCATTCGACGGCACGACTCATTCGACGGCACGACTCATTCGACGGCACGACTCATTCGACGGCACGGCTGAGTGCGGCAGCCGAATCCGGTGGCCCGTATCAGGTCAGCGGTACGCGGCGTAGTAGTCCGTCGCGAGCGTCGGCAGCCTCCACCTCGTCGCGGGTGACGCCGAGGATGAACAGCACCGCGTCCAGGTAAGGGTGCGACAGGGCGGTGTCGGCGACCTCGCGCAGCGCCGGCTTGGCGTTGAACGCGATACCCAGGCCCGCCGCGTTGAGCATGTCGATATCGTTGGCGCCGTCACCGACCGCGACGGTCTGCTCCATCGGCACCCCGGCCTCGGCCGCGAAACGGCGCAGCGCCGACGCCTTCCCGGGCCGGTCGACGATCTCGCCGACCACCTTCCCGGTCAGCTTGCCGCCCGCGACCTCCAGCGTGTTGGCCTGCACGAAATCCAGTTCCAGATCGTGCGCCAGCGGCTCGATCACCTGCCGGAAACCGCCGGACACCACGCCGCACCGAAAACCGAGCCGGCGCAGGGTGCGAATGGTGGTGCGGGCGCCGGGGGTGAGCTCGATGGTCTCGGCGACCTCGTCGATCACCGATTCGTCCAGCCCGGCCAGGGTCGCCACCCGCTGCCGCAGCGATTCGGCGAAGTCGATCTCACCGCGCATGGCCGACTCGGTGACCCTGCGGACCTCGTCGTCGACGCCGGCGTACTCGGCCAGCATCTCGATCACCTCGCCCTGGATCAGGGTGGAGTCGACATCGAAGACGATCAGCCGCTTGGCCCGGCGCGCCAGGCCCGCGCGTTCGACCGCGATATCGACATTCTCCTTCGCCGCCACCACCGAGAGGGTGGTGCGCAGGGCGGTCTCCGCGGCCGGGTCGGCCGGCGCGGTCACCAGCAGTTCCAGGCCGATCACCGGATAGTCGGCGATGCCGCGGATCGAGTCGATGTTGACGTCCTGCTCGGCCAGTTTGCGCGCGATCACGCCGAAGGCCCGCGCGGTTACCGGACTGCCCAGCACCACCACGGCATGCGTCGACACCCGCGCCCCGGTCACCGAATTCGCGCCGATCTCGACGTCGACCTGCATGCCGACGGTGGCCATGGCGTCCTCGAGCTGATCCTGCAGACCCTCCGGATCGCCCGGACAGGTCACCAGGACGCCGAGGGTGAGCCGCCCCCGGATCACGACCTGTTCGACATCGAGCAGGCTCACCCCGTTGCGCGCAAGGGCCGTCAGCAACACCGAGGTCACGCCCGGCTTATCGGATCCCGTGACAGTGATCAGCACCGTCGTCCCCGAGGCGGCGGCCTGGGTCAGCCCGGGAGTGCCGTTGTCGGATTCGGACGCGCTCAATCGAAGACTCCGTTCTTTCCACGTGCTCGGCCGCCGACGACGGCCCGCTCATTGTCTCAGGGCGGCGTGGGTACGGCGCGAGCTGTCCGGGACGGGGTGTTCTGTATCACCCGCCCCGAAAACCGAACGCGGCGGCCGTCTGTCGACGACCGCCGCGAGGTTCGATCCGGCTAGCTCGAAACCTTCTCGGCTTCGGCCACGTGATGTGACTTCGAGCCCGGGCCGACATGTGCCTCGGCGCGCATCCGCTCCACCATGTGCGGGTAGTGCAGTTCGAACGCCGGACGCTCCGACCGGATCCGCGGCAACTCGTAGAAGTTGTGCCGCGGCGGCGGGCACGACGTCGCCCACTCCAGCGAGTTGCCGTAGCCCCACGGGTCGTCGACCGTCACCACCTCGCCGTACCGGTAACTCTTGAACACGTTCCACACGAACGGCAGCACCGAGGCGCCCAGCACGAACGCACCGATCGTCGAGATCGTGTTCAGCAGCGTGAAGTTGTCGATATCCAGGTAGTCGGCGTACCGGCGCGGCATTCCCTCGGCGCCCAGCCAGTGCTGGACCAGGAAGGTGGTGTGGAAGCCGACCATGGTCGTCCAGAAGTGCCACTTGCCGAGCCGCTCGTCCATCATGCGGCCGGTCATCTTCGGGAACCAGAAGTAGATGCCCGCGTAGGTGGCGAACACGATGGTGCCGAAGAGCACGTAGTGGAAGTGCGCGACCACGAAGTACGAGTCGGAGACGTGGAAGTCCAGCGGCGGGCTGGCCAGGATGACCCCCGACAGACCACCGAACAGGAACGTGACGAGGAACCCGACCGAGAACAACATGGGTGTCTCGAACGTCAACTGGCCCTTCCACATGGTGCCGATCCAGTTGAAGAACTTCACCCCCGTCGGCACCGCGATCAGGAAGGTCATGAACGAGAAGAACGGCAACAGCACCGCACCGGTCGCGTACATGTGGTGCGCCCACACCGCGATGGACAGCGCGGCGATGCCCAGGGTGGCGTACACCAGCGTGGTGTAGCCGAAGATCGGCTTGCGGCTGAACACCGGGAAGATCTCGGACACGATGCCGAAGAACGGCAGCGCGATGATGTACACCTCCGGATGCCCGAAATACCAGAACAGATGCTGGTAGAGCAGCGCTCCGCCGCTCGCCGGGTCGTAGATGTGCCCGCCCAGGTGCCGGTCGTAGGCCAGCGCCATCAGCGCGGCCGTCAGAATCGGGAACGCCAGCAGGATAAGAACACTGGTGACGGCGATGTTCCAGGTGAAGATCGGCATCCGGAACAACGTCATCCCCGGCGCGCGCAGCACCACGACGGTGGTGAGCATGTTGACGCCGCCGAGGATGGTGCCCAGACCCGAGACGGCCAGGCCCATGATCCACAAGTCCGCACCCACACCCGGCGCATGCACGATATCCGACAGCGGCGTATACGCCGTCCAGCCGAAATCGGCGGCGCCACCGGGGGTGATGAAACCGGCCGTCGCCATGCTCGCGCCGAACAGATAGAGCCAATAGCTGAACGCGTTCAACCGCGGAAAGGCGACGTCCGGCGCACCGATCTGCAACGGCAGCACGACATTCGCGAAACCGAACACGATCGCGGTCGCATAGAACAGCAACATGATCGTGCCGTGCATCGTGAACAGCTGATTGAACTGCTCCGGCGACAAGAACTGCAGACCCGGCCGCGCCAGCTCACCACGCATCAGCAGCGCCATCACGCCACCGATCATGAAGAACGACATGGCCGTCACCATGTACATCACACCGAGCACCTTGGGGTCGGTGGTGGTGACCGCCTTGTAGATGAACGACCCCTTCGGCCCCAGACGCGCCGGATACGGCCGAGCGGGTGCCAAGTTCGGGACTGGCTGAGGCTCTACAGCAGTCACTGATCCTCCATTTAGGTGTGGCCTTGTAGCTGGTCGCCCTGCCGAGCACCCCGTTGCCGGAGACGGGCACTGACGACAATGGGCTACGACGCATCGTAAACCGTGCTGCGGCAGGGCATCGCGCCCGGTCCTACTCTCTGTCGTAATAGGGCCCCTCGGAGCCGCCGCCGAGTCCCGCCCGGTGTCGTTCCTTGGGGCACCGCCCCGGGCCTGTGTACCCTTCCCCGCATGCCGGTGATCGAGGTCGATACCACCCGAAACACCACCGCCCGCAACCACCGCCACGCTCGTCGTCTGCGCGCCGGCGGCTTGGCGGCCGCCGCCGCGGTGACGCTGGTGTCGGGCTGCGCGCAGGGGGCCGACGACGACGTCAACATCGTGCGCACCACGACCAGCATCGCCGGGGCCGCCGTGGTCGGCCTCGAGCGCGACACCCGCACCGCCTGCGCGCTGCCATCGGCGCCGGATCAGGCGTCCGGGACCCGGGGCGTGCCGCAGCCGGCCGGCACGATCCAGGTGCCGGCCGACCCGCAGCGCATCGTCGTCCTCGACACCGCGGCGCTGGACGCGGTGTGCGCGGTGGGGCTGTGGGAACGCGTGGTCGGGGCGGCAACGATGCCGGGCCCGACCCCGCAGCCGACCTATATGGGCACCGGCGTGCAGAAGATTCCGAGCGTCGGCGGCCTCGGCTCGCCCGATATCGCGGCCGTCACGGCACTGCACCCGGACCTGATCCTCGGTTCCGACGACTCCGGCAATGTCGATGTGCTGCGCGGGATCGCCCCCACCGTCCGGGCCGGGGCCGACGGCTGGCAGCAGACCTTCACCGCCTACGCCGAGGCGATGGGCCGTGGCAACGCCGGGGCAAAGGCCCTCGCGGACTACCGGACCGACGCCCGGGAGACCGGCGCGGCGATCGGGGCAAACCTCTCGCAGGCCTCGGTCATCCGTTTCTCCGCCGACGACATCCGGGTGCAGGGCAACGACAGCTTCGCCGGTCAGGTACTCGCCGACGCGGGGGTGCAGCGGCCGACCGTGCAGCGCGGCGCCTCGTTCTCCGTCGGCGGCCTGGACGACGACGGCGAGCGCAACAAACTCGAGGGCGACATCCTCTACCTGATGTTCGACGGTCAGGACGGTAAGAGCCGCGGCGAGGAGGTCATGCGCGGTGACGACTGGGACAAGCTCAGCGCCGTGTTCGACAAGCGCGACTTCGCCGTCGACGACACCATCTGGCACGGGTCGGGCGTCACCGCCGCGCGGGCGATACTCACCGACCTGCACAAGTCCCTCAACGGCTACGTCACCGACTGACCGTCATGGCGGCGTGTCGGTCACCGGGCTCTCCCCGCGGCGGCGCGGCGTCCGCTTCCGCGGCCGCAGCGCGTAGGCCGGCACCAGCTGATCGGTCAGGTGCAGCGCCGGCCGCCCGTCCGCGTACGGAATCGAGAAGTTGACCCGGCCCAGCCAGTCACCGGCCAGGGTCGGCACCCAGTGCGTGAGGGTGCCGGGCCGTTCGCCCGTCATATCCAGCCCGGCGCCGTTGACGTGGCGCGGCATCCCCGGATCGCGAAGCAGAATCGCGTCGAGACGGACCCACACCGGCCGCGGCGGATAGGTCAGCGCGCGGTAGTAGTAGCCGGTCTCGTTCGGGTATTGCAGCTCGGGTTTCGTGCCTTCGGTTCGAGGTAACTCACCCTCCTCGTTCGAACGCATATTCGGACAATACTGTACGGTCCGTGACACGTCTTACGATGGTAGGGATTCGGCAGAAACGCAGGTCAGTGGGCCTGAATGAGTGCGTGCTCGCCGCTCGTACGCCACGAACGGCCGGTCGCGTCGAGGTCGGCGACCAGAGCGGCGGGCAGCCCGGCGACGACATCGGACTTCAGCGTGCGCAGCGCGACGACCGGCGTCGGGAAGTAGGCGGTGAGGTCGGCGAACGGCGTCGTCGGGGCCCAGTCGCGGTCGCCGAGCAGGCGGCGGTAGTTCAGATCGCCCTTGAGGATCGTGACCGCCGCACCCGCGACGTCGTCCGCCAGATCCGCGGGCATGTCGTGGAACGACAGCGGAGCGCAGAAGAATTCGTGTGTGCGCGGGATCAGGCGGCCCTCGTTCAGCGCCTGCCACAGCCGCTCCCCCACCGCCCGGGCCGCGGCCGCCGAACTGTCGCGCAGCACGCGCAGCGCGGCCAGCAGATCGGTCATGGTCGCGTCCGAAACGTAGTACGGCCGCGGCTTGAGATAGATCGTGACGGTGGCCGCCGCACCGCCGGCGAGCAGGTGATCGATCAGGATCAGATCGGGGAGCAGTTCCCGGCCGGCGTTGTCGGCGATCAGGCATACGGCCGGTGCGGCGGCGGCCGCGAGCCGCTCCCACAGCGCGGCGCTGTCGTCGACGAGAAGCCGGTCGCCCCTGCTGCCCGGGCCGGCGGTCAGCCGGAATCCGAGATCGGCCTGATTGCCCCACAGCGCCGACACCAGCAGGGCGTCGCGCCTCGTCTCCTCGGGCGCATCCGCCAGGCCGGCCAGCGCGGCCAGTTCGTCGGCGACGGCCGGGCTCGCCAGCTCGTCGGCCTTGGCCGGACCGAACGGATCGATGCCGTGCCACACGCCCGGCCCGAAGTATCCGACCGCTTCCAGCAGCCGCCGGTAGAAGTAGCTCTCGGCCCAGAGGAACGAGGCGTCCGCCCACGGCCCGCCCCACATCTCGGCTCCCCACTCCGCCCAGCGCGCACCGTCCGGCGCCTCGGTCCGCAGCGGTTCGATCACCCCGGCGACGCTCTCGGCCAGCAGTTTCCGCAGTGCCGCCTGCTCCGCCCGGCCGTATGGACGAGCGCCGATCACCTGCTCGATCAGCTTCGGATGACGCTCGTGGAACACGCTGTGCGGGAAGGTTCCCGGACGTGCGGCGAGGATCGGCGGCGCATCGGTCATACCCCGATCCTGTCGTACCGAGATCCGCAAGCACCGTCACGGGTCCGCGCGCCGGCCCATCCGGGGCCGGTCCGCGCGGACGGTTCACTCGGCGCGCGGAGAGGTTCCCGGACCGGTCGTGTAGTCCCCGCCGGACGACGTGCGGCCCCGGCAGGCGTTTCCCGCTCCGTGCCACCCACACATCGCAGGCCGTTCGGGCGGTTCGAGTGAGAGTTGGTCTTCAGGTCGATATCCGTTCAGGTTCCGTTGCGCTCCGTTGGACAGGGTGCTGACGTATGGCCGACCGATATCCGCTTTCCGGAATCTCCCGACGGACACTGCTGCGCACCACCGCCGCCGGACTGGTCGTGGCGCCCGGGCTGGCGGCATGCTCGTCCGACGATTCCGGTCCGGAACTGGTGCGGGATCGGCCGACCCTCCCCCACGGCGCGGCGGTGGGCGATCCCCGCGGCGACGGCGCGCTGATCTGGGCCCGCTCGGATCGTCCGGCGAAGCTGATCGTGGAGACCTCGCCGACCGAATCCTTCACCAACGCAAGGCGTTTCGAAGGACAGATGCTTACGCCCGACACCGACGGCACCGGCCGGCTACGGATCGGCGGACTGCCCGCCGGACAGCAGGTGCACTACCGGGTGACGCTGGAGGGCGAGGGTGGCGCCACCTCCGAGGCGGTCACGGGCGTCTTCCGCACGGTACCGGCCGAGGCCGCCGATATCCGGCTGCTGTGGTCCGGCGACGTCGTCGGCCAGGGCTGGGGCAGCAATCCGGACCTGGGCGGCATGACGATCTTCTCCGCGATGGCGGCCCGCGACCCGCATCTGTTCCTGCACTCCGGCGACGCCATCTACGCCGACGGGCCGCTGAAGGAGTCGGTGCCCCTGCCCGACGGGCGGATCTGGCGCAATGTCGTCACCGAACCGAAGAGCGCGGTGGCCCAGACCCTCGAGCAGTTCCGTGGCCAGTACGCCTACAACCTGCTCGACGCCAACTACCGGAAGTTCAACGGCTCGGTCGCGCAGATCGTGCAGTGGGACGACCACGAGACGGTCAACAACTGGTACCCCGGCGGCCTGGTCGCCGAGGGCAAGAGCTACACCGAGCGCAGCATGGACACCCTCGCCCAGCGCGCCTGGCAGGCATGCCACGAGTGGATGCCGCTGGATCCCGCCGAGGCGGTCGACGGCCGGCTCTACCGCAAGATCTCCTACGGCCCGCTGCTGGACGTGTTCGTGCTCGATATGCGCACCTACAAGGACGCCAACGACGCCAACCGCTCCCCGGACGGAAAGATCTTCGGGCCCAAGCAGACCCAATGGCTGATCGAGGGACTGCGGGATTCGCGGGCCACCTGGAAGATCGTCGCCAACGACCTGCCGCTCGGGCTGGTGGTCAAGGACGGCGAGCAGCCGGACACCACCGCCTTCGAGGGACCGGCCAACGCCGACCCGGGCGCGCCGGCGGGCCGCGAGACCGAGATCGCGCGGGTGCTGTCGGCGATCAAGGCGAACCGGGTCGCGAACGTCGTCTGGCTGACCGCGGACGTGCATTACACGGCGGCACATCACTATTCGCCCGAACGCGCGGCTTTCACCGACTTCGACCCGTTCTGGGAGTTCGTCTCCGGCCCGCTCAACGCCGGCGCGTTCGGCCCCAGCGACCTCGACGGAACCTTCGGCCCCACAGCCGTTTTCGTGCACGCCCCGCCGAAACAGAACACCTCCCCGATGGAGGGCTACCAGCATTTCGGCGAGGTGCTCATCGACGGCAGGAGCCGCGAACTGACCGTCGATCTCCGTGACGCCGAGGGAAAGTCGCTGTTCACCCAGCGCATCGCCCCGGAATAGCGTGCCGATCCACCGGTATCCCCATCACCGGCAGTGTGAACGAACGTGGATCCTGACGAAACGCGCCGGGGTATTGGCGGCCAAGTCCAGCGAGCTTCAAGGGACACGACACGAGACGATGGGCCGCCCTCTAAGGCTCCGCGGCCCACCCAGACACCGGTGCCCCGGAAACCTAGAAGTCCCAGTCCTCGTCCTCGGTGTTCACGGCCTTGCCGATGACATAGCTCGACCCCGAACCGGAGAAGAAGTCGTGGTTCTCGTCGGCGTTCGGTGAGAGAGCGGAGAGGATGGCCGGGTTCACCTCGGTCTCGTCCTTGGGGAACAGGCCCTCGTAGCCGAGGTTCATCAGCGCCTTGTTGGCGTTGTAGCGCAGGAACTTCTTGACGTCCTCGGTCAGGCCGACCTCGTCGTAGAGATCCTGGGTGTATTCGACCTCGTTCTCGTACAGCTCGAACAGCAGCTCGAAGGTGTAGTTCTTCAGCTCGTCCTGTTCGGCGCCGGTGAGCTCCTCCAGGCCCTTCTGATACTTGTAGCCGATGTAGTAGCCGTGCACCGCCTCGTCGCGGATGATCAGGCGGATCAGGTCGGCGGTGTTGGTGAGCTTGGCCCGCGAGGACCAGTACATCGGCAGGTAGAAACCGGAGTAGAACAGGAAGCTCTCCAGCAGCGTGGAGGCCACCTTGCGCTTCAGCGGCTCGTCACCGTTGTAGTAGTCGAGGACGATCTCGGCCTTGCGCTGCAGGTTGCGGTTCTCCTCCGACCAGCGGAAGGCGTCATCGATCTCGCGGGTGGAGCACAGCGTGGAGAAGATCGAGCTGTAGCTCTTGGCGTGCACCGACTCCATGAACGCGATGTTGGTGTACACCGCCTCCTCGTGCGGGGTCAGCGCGTCCGGGATCAGGCTCACCGCGCCGACCGTGCCCTGGATGGTGTCCAGCAGCGTCAGACCGGTGAAAACCCGCATGGTCAGCTGCTTTTCGTGCGCGGTCAACGTGGCCCACGACGGGATGTCGTTGGACACCGGGACCTTCTCCGGCAGCCAGAAGTTGCCGACCAGCCTGTCCCAGACCTCGGCATCCTTCTCGTCGGGCACCCGATTCCAATTGATCGCGGACACTCTGTCGATCAGCTTCACGCGCCGCTCACTCACCCTTCTCACCTCGCCGGACCGAGGGATTCCCCTCACCCCCGAAACACTACTACTAGGGCCCGACAACCTTGTGTAACACAAGAACTTGTGTCTTGTGCCGTCCAGCACGAGCCTGCGGCGTTCCGCCTCGCACCCAGGTCCCGCCTCTCGTCACCGAGCATCGCCGCCGCGCCGTGCGCGCCTGTGAATGCTCGCAGTTTGCCAGATGACGGCGACATCGACGTAACGGCATCCTCCGTCCCGGCGCGGCGACGCCTGTCACTCCGGACACCCGCATCCGCCACGGCGGCACGGTCGCATGCCTCGACCCCGGCACGGCCGGGCCCCGCCGAAGACGGTGCGGGCCCGCCGATCTCGTTCAGATGCCCAGCACCAGCTTCGCGGTGGTGAAGTAGATGATCAGCCCGGTGGCGTCGACCAAAGTGGTCACCATGGGCGCGGAGATCACCGCCGGGTCGATGCGCAACTTCTTCGCCAGCAGCGGCATCGTGCCGCCGATGGTGGCGGCCCAGCCACAGATGATGATCAGCGTGATGCCCACGACGAGAGCGATCTGGGCGCTGACGAACAGACCCCCGATGACCATGCCGACCGTGGCCAGCATCGCGCCCAGCACCAGGCCCACCCGGCACTCTCGCCAGATCACCCGCAGCAGGTCCGAAACCCGGACCTCGCCGACCGCCAGGGCGCGCACGCACGAGGTCGCCGCCTGGGCGCCCGCGTTGCCGCCCGCACCGATCAGCAGCGGGATGAACAGCGCCAGATGCGCGGCCTGCGACAGCGTCGCCTCGAACGCGTCGGTCACCGACACCGTCAGCGTCGCGGCCACCAGCAGCAACAGCAACCACATCGCCCGGTACCGGGCCAGCTGGAACACCCCGGCCGCCATGTAGTGGCCGGCCCACGGCGCGGCGCCGGCCTGCCGCGCCACGTCCTCGCTGTCGGCCGCCTCGATGACCTCGACCGCGTCGTCGATGGTCAGCAGCCCGACCAGCCGATCCTCGCTGTCGACCACCGGCAGGTTGATCAGGTTGGTCTCGCGCATCAGCCGCGCGGCCTTCTCCGCGGAATCGGTGGCGCGCACGAAGACCGGCTCGGTGACCACCAGATCCGACACCATCGCCTCGGGCTCGCCGAGCACCAGCTCACGCAGTTCGACGATGCCGGTCAGCCGCCGGCCCAGATCCACCACGGGCAGCGTGTACACCGTCTCGGCGCCGGTGCCCTTCACCCGGACTACCTTCAGGGCCTGCGCGACGGTCAGTTTCCGCGGCAGCGCAACGACTTCCGGCGTCATGTACCGGCCGACGGAGCCCTCCGGGTAGCCGAGCAGGGCGGCGGTCATCCGGCGCTCCCGCGGGCTCAGCCCGGCGAGCACCTTCTTGGCGACCTTGGCCGGCGCCTCCCGCAGCATGCGGGCGCGGTCGTCGGGGTCCATCTCCTCGACCAGTTCGCGGAATATGTGACCGCGCAGGCCGGAGAGGATCTGCTGCTGGTCGACGGGTTCGAGTTCCTCGAACACCGCCAGCGCCCGGTCCTTGTCGAGCAGCCGGAACGCCACGCCGGCCTGCACCGCGTCCATGCGGGCGAGCTGGTCGGCGATCAGGTGCGGCGGATGATTGTCCAGCCACGCCAGGGTGGCCTCCACGCGGCCGCCGCCGACGATGTCCTGCAAGGACTCGCCGTGGGCGGATTCCGGCTGTGGATTCTCGGTCTGTGGGATCTCGGTCTGTGGGATCTCGCGCTGTGGGGTGTCGGTGTCGGCTGCGGGCAGCGCGGGAGCAACGACGGAAAGATCGGTCGGCGACATGGCAGAACCTCGGCACAACGGCATGCAGCACTACGGCATGGAACGGAAAGGGAGACAACCGGTTTCACACCGCGGGGCGCCGACCCTACTACCGTGGAACTATCGGCAGGTCACGAGGGCGGCGCCGCGCGGCCTTCGACTGGGGGGTTCGCTACGCATTGGCAACCCACCTCCTCAGTCTCACGGCTGTCCTGTCGTATGCGCCGTCCGCCCTTCGACGAACGCAGCCACCGACGGCTGGTCCGCCGATGACGGCAAAAGCAATCCCAGAGCAGAATACCCGCACGCCGAGTACGACGCGCCACAGGGGAGAAAACGCCCGGACGTGTCGAGTCATTCCCGCGTCACGGCCTCGGCGCGTCCCCGCCCTGCGTCGGCGACACCACATCACGCTGCGTCGGCGGCACCACATCACGCTGCGTCGGCGGCACCACATCACGCTGCGTCGGCGGCACCACATCACGCTGCGTCGGCGACACCACATCACGCTGCGTCGGCGGCACCACGTCGCTCAGTGTCGCCGATACCGCGTCCTCGACGTCGGGCCAGGTTCGCGTGTGCCGCACCCAGTCCGGCGCCGGGCCGGTCTGCACCCCGAACCAGAACAGGTGCGGCACCAGGCCGCGCAGCGCGCTGTGCACCTCGAGCCGGTCATCGATCATGTGCGTGATGCCCAGCTCCGCGCAGTGGATCGCCTTGTCCGCGCGGGCCCGGCAGAATCGCAGGTGATCCCGTGGCAGCCCGGTGTGGGCGAAGAGGTCGTGGTGGTCGAGCCACTGCCGGGTCCGCAGTTCCACCCGCGGCCCGCACTTGGAAATGATCCAGGCGCCGTCGAAACGCGGCAGCAGGCGAGCCAGCACCTCGAAGGCTCCCGGGCTGGGCGGTGTGCGCATCGCCTCGTCGAGACCGCCGGACAGGAATACCGTATCCGCCGCGCCCGGCTCCAGCGCCGCCCCCTGTATCACGCGCCCGAAGTCGATTCCCAGTCGCGGCGCATCGGTTCTCATCGATATCCAGCATGCCGCCGGGGCGTCCCGGGCGCCAATCATTTTCGCCATACCCTCGAATACCGGTATGCCGCAGCGCCTTCCGCCTCGATCGACATCCGCCGCCGGGGATCGGATTCGGCCGATCGTCAACCGCGGTTCCGCAGCAGGGCCAGAATCTGGGCGACATCCGACTTCAGCGTGCCGACGTCGGATTTCAGGGCGCCGATATCCGATTCGACCGCTCGCAGCCGATTCTCGACCGAAGTGAAACGGCGCTCGACGGAGGTCAGCCGGTTCTCCACCGACTCCTGACGCGCGGTGAGACTGCTGATGTCGACGCCCACCGAGATCAGCCGTGACGCGATCGACCGCTCGTCGAGATTGCCGATGGACGTCTGGATCTCCTCCAGCTGCCCGCCGATGCCCACGATCTTCTCATCGAAGTCCGTCACCCGCACAGTATCCCGCGCCGCCCACCGATCCGGGTAACCCCACGCCAGACGGGTGATATCCGGGTAATATCCGGACGGTCGGCGCCGCTCGGACGATTGTCCGGGGCGGCCGGACCCGGGTAATCTGCTCGGGTTCCGAAAGATGTTGTCCCGGTGGACAACACAGAACCGATCCGGGGGATGCGTGCAAGAGATACTCGGCTCCGTCGCCACCCTGCTGTGGCCGGTGTTGTTCCTGCTGGCACTGCTGATGTTCCGCACTCCGGTGGAGCGGGTGATCCGCTCGGCCGAGCGCCGGGAGTTCACGCTGCGCGTGGGCGGCCAGGAGATCGGCATGAAGGAACTGAGCGAGCAGCAGGACAATATGATCGCCGACCTGCAACGGCAGCTGAGCAAGTTGCGGGCGGAGGTCGCGAGCCTGCGGGCCGACCCGTGGGCCGCATCGGCCGGGCCGTACCCGGCGCCCACCGAACCGCCGGCCGCCGAACGCTCGGGAGAGCTGCCACCGTGGCTGATCCCGCCCCAGCCCGGGAGCGAAGCGGCCGCCGAGCCGAGCCCCGGCGAGGAGATGCCCACCGTAGCCGCCTATCGCGGCCCCACGGACGCCGAGGCCGACGGCGTACCGCCCGCTTCGGTCGGCTCACCGTCGAACGGGTACGACACCGATGGCAGCCCCGCCGCACCGGCCGACACCGGCGGCACGCCACCGGCAGCGGATTCCGGCGGGGTGCCCTCGGCTGCGGCCGATTCCGACGGCGCACCACGTTCCTGGCCCGGCACCGTCGGCACCGCGCCCTGGACACCCGAAAGCACGCCACCGGCCGGATCCGATACCGGGGCCCCCTCGGCTGCCACCGATTCCGACGACGCGCCACGTCCCTGGCCCGACACCGGCGGCACACCGCCCTGGACGCCCGGCAGCACGCCATCCGGATCCGGCGCTCTCCCGACCCGCAACGCACCGCAGTACCGGTCCGGCTTCGACGGCCCGCCCCCTGCCGGGGCCGACATCGAGACGACCCAGCCCGTGTCCGGCAGGCCATCGAGCGGAGGACCGGAGCTGTTCCCCCGCAGCACGCCTGCCGGAGATGTCGGCCGCTTCGCCGGCGCCCCGGGTCGGGGAACGCCCGCGGGGAGCCCCGCGCGCGGCGGATCTGACAGCTCGGTCCCGGGTTCCGGCACGCCCGCGGGGGGTTCGGTCCTGTGGGTGGACGACAATCCCGGGAACAACGCCCTCATCGCAGATCGCTTGGAGCGCAACGGCGTTCGCGTCGACGTCGTCGGCTCCACCGATGATGCCCTGCGACTGCTGGACCGGGGATACCGCTACGGGGCGATCCTGTCCGACTGGGGCCGGAAGGAGGACGGCGTGCGCGTCCCCGATGCGGGACGGCACCTGATCGAGGCGGTGCGCGACCGCGAGATCACCGCCCCGCTGATCATCTACACCAGTGCCTACGGCGCCTCGGGCCCGCGGCAGCAGGCGGCGCTGGAGGCCGGCGCCACCCTGGTGACCGATTCGACGACCCGCCTCACCGGGGAGCTGGCCGACCTCGGCCTGCTCCCCGGCTGAGTCCACCTACAACATGGCCGGCTACAGCATGCAGCTGACGCAGCCCTCGACTTCGGTTCCCTCCAGGGCCATCTGGCGGATCCGGATGTAGTAGAGGGTCTTGATGCCCTTGCGCCAGGCGTAGATCTGGGCCCGGTTGACATCGCGCGTGGTGGCGGTGTCCTTGAAGAACAGCGTCAGCGACAGGCCCTGATCCACGTGCTGGGTCGCCGCGGCGTAGGTGTCGATGATCTTCTCGTAGCCGATCTCGTAGGCATCCTCGAAGTAGTCGAGGTTGTCGTTGTCCAGGTAGGGCGCCGGGTAGTAGACGCGCCCGATCTTGCCCTCCTTGCGGATCTCGATCTTCGACGCCACCGGGTGGATCGAACTGGTGGAGTGGTTGATGTAGGAGATCGAGCCGGTCGGCGGCACGGCCTGCAGGTTCTGGTTGTAGATGCCGTGCGCCATCACCGAGGCCTTCAGCTCGCGCCAGTCGTCCTGGGTCGGGATGTGCACCCCGGCGTCGGCGAAGATCTGCCGGACCCGCTCGGTCTTCGGTTCCCACGCCCGCTCGGTGTACTTGTCGAAGTACTCACCGCTGGCGTACTTCGACTCGGGGAAGCCGCCGAAGTACTGCCCGCGCTCGATGGCCAGCTTGTTCGACGCCCGGATCGCGTGGAAGGCGACGGTGTAGAAGTACATGTCGGTGAAATCGACACCCTCGTCGGATCCGTAGTGGACCCGCTCGCGCGCCAGATAGCCGTGCAGGTTCATCTGGCCCAGGCCGATGGCGTGGGATTCGTTGTTGCCCTGCTCGATCGAGGGCACCGAGTGGATGTGGGTCTGATCCGACACCGCGGTCAGCGCCCGGATGGACGTCTCCACGGTCTTGCCGAAGTCGGGCGAGTCCATCGTCTTGGCGATGTTCAGCGAACCCAGGTTGCACGAGATGTCCTTGCCGACAACGGAATAGGACAGATCGTCGTTGAACACCGACGGCGTGGAGACCTGCAGGATCTCCGAGCACAGGTTGGAGTGGGTGATCTTGCCCCGGACCGGGTTCGCCCGGTTCACCGTGTCCTCGTACATGATGTACGGGTAGCCCGACTCGAATTGCAGCTCGGCGATGGTCTGGAAGAACTCGCGCGCGTTGATCTTGGTCTTGCGGATGCGCCCGTCGTCGACCATCTCGTGGTACTTCTCGGTCACGTCGATATCGGCGAACGGCACGCCGTAGATGCGCTCCACGTCGTACGGCGAGAACAGGTACATGTCCTCGTTCTTCTTCGCCAGCTCGAAGGTGATGTCGGGGATCACCACGCCCAGCGACAGCGTCTTGATGCGGATCTTCTCGTCCGCGTTCTCCCGCTTGGTGTCGAGGAACCGGTAGATGTCGGGGTGGTGGGCATGCAGGTACACCGCGCCCGCACCCTGCCGCGCGCCGAGCTGGTTGGCGTAGGAGAACGAATCCTCCAGCAACTTCATGATCGGAATGACACCCGAGGACTGGTTCTCGATCTTCTTGATCGGCGCCCCGTGCTCACGAATGTTGCTCAGCAGCAACGCCACTCCGCCACCACGCTTGGACAACTGCAACGCGGAGTTGATGGAGCGCCCGATGGACTCCATGTTGTCCTCGATGCGAAGCAAGAAGCAGCTGACCGGCTCGCCGCGCTGCTTCTTGCCGGAATTGAGGAATGTCGGGGTGGCCGGCTGGAAGCGGCCGTCGATGATCTCCTCGACGAGTTCCTGCGCGAGGGTCTCGTCGCCGGCGGCCAGGGTCAGCGCGACCATGCACACCCTGTCCTCGAAGCGCTCCAGGTAGCGCTTGCCGTCGAACGTCTTCAGCGTGTACGAGGTGTAGTACTTGAACGCGCCGAGGAAGGTCGGGAACCGGAACTTCTTGTCGTAGGCCTGCTGGAACAGCCTCTTCACGAACGCCCGGCTGTACCGGTCGAGCACCTCGGCCTCGTAGTAGTTCTCCTCCACGAGATAGTCGAGCTTCTCGTCGAGGTTGTGGAAGAAGACCGTGTTCTGGTTGACGTGCTGCAGGAAGTACTGATTGGCGGCCTCGCGATCCTTGTCGAACTGGATCTCGCCGCCCGGGCCGTAGAGATTCAGCATCGCGTTGAGGGCGTGGTAGTCCATGCCCTCGGTCGACGACGCGGTATCCACCCCGGACCTACCCCCTCCCGTACTGACCGGACGCTCTAGGCGGGCCGTCTTTCCGGCCGGTGCTGTTGTCGTTGCCAAAACAATCCCAATCCCTCTCGGACGCGCTCGACGTCCTCGGCGGTTCCCATGAGTTCGAAGCGATACAGGTACGGCACCCCGGCCTTGCGCGAGATCACCTCTCCCGCATAGCAATACGTATCGCCGAAGTTGGTGTTTCCGGCCGCGATGACGCCACGCAACAACGCGCGATTGGACGGATCGTTGAGGAACTTGGCCACCTGCCGGGGCACGAATTCCTTATCCGATCGATCCCTGCCCAGGACGTGCCGACCGCCCCCGTAGGTGGGGCAGATCAGCACGTAGGGCTCGTCGACGCGAAGCGATTCGGCCGTGTGGAGCGGAATGCGAACGGCCGGGAGACCCAGCCGTTCGACGAAGCGGTGCGTGTTCTCCGACGCGCTCGAGAAGTAGACCAGATCAGCCACGGCCACTCCCCCTTCCCCATTGTCGGACACACAGCAGGCCCGTCGTTCCGGCGTGCTCTCGGCCGGAATCAGGCCGCCTGGGTCAGCAGCGACTTGATGCGGTCGGGACGGAAGCCCGACCAGTGCTCGTCGCCGGCGACGACGACGGGCGCCTGCAGGTAGCCCAGCGCCATCACGTAGTCGCGGGCCTCCGGGTCCTCGGAGATGTCGATGGCGGTGTAGTCGACACCCGCCTTGTCGAGCGCGCGGTAGGTGGCATTGCACTGGACACAAGCGGGCTTGGTGTACACGGTGATGGTCATGAGTGTCCCTCTCTCTCGCCTTGATCCGTTGCTGCCTGACTCCGTCTGCAGTGCACGACTCGCAAGATCCACATAGTTACTGCGCAAACCCCTGGAAGCCGAGCAAATCCGAGCGGAACCCCAGGTCACAAGACCTCTCGCGGCCCTCGGGCTCGCATCACCCTCCAGTGCCGTAGACACTACACCTAGTGGCCGACAGATTCATCCAACACGACATCTTGCGAGTCACAAACGTGGAATTCGATCGGCGTAAGTAGCTGGACAGGCGATTCGCAACCCGACACGACAGTGGTGTAGATCACGATTTCGTGTAGCAGCTCTCTCCCAGCAAACTCAAATCTCCCACCAGTCACAGGCGTCCCATCCGCATCCCGACACACGCTCGACACGTCCCGATACGACAATGGGCCGCCCCGTCCGACACCGGACGGAGCGGCCCTCACTCGGCGTGTCGCGCTCGCCTCCGACGGCCCGGCAACAGGACCACCGGAAACTCCCGGAACTCAGCCCTGTCGCGCCTTGAACCGCGGATCGCGCTTGTTGATCACATACGTCCTACCGCGCCGCCGCACGACCTGAGCGCCGGGCTTGTCCTTCAGCGAGCGCAGCGAGTTGCGCACCTTCATGGCCACCTCCTAATGATAATGATTTTCACATTCTATACGGCGGTGCGGTCAGGCCACGAACGCGTGTGGGGCCGCACCCGATCGGGTGCGGCCCCACATGCGGGTACGGTGCCGGACTCAGGCGTCGACCCGCGCCCGTGCGGCCTCGGCCAGGTCCCGCACCGTGGCCGCCAGCTCGGTGAGCGCCTCGGCGTCCTCGCGCGGATGCGACTCGCCGAACCGCTGGCCGATCGAGCCGAAGTGCAGATGCGCGCTCTCCACCACCGACGCACCCGCGATACCGGCCGACTTGACGGTGTCGCCGTGCGCCCACTTGGCGGCGTTCTGGCTGATCGAGGCGCTGACCACGGCGGTCGGCTTACCCTTCAGCGAACCGTCGCCGTACGGCCGCGAGGCCCAGTCGATGGCGTTCTTGAGCACGGCCGGAATGGTGGCGTTGTACTCGGGAACGAACAGGAGCAAACCGTCGGCGGCGGTGACCGCCTCCCGCAGCGCCGTCGCGGAGCCGGGGACCTGGCCGGGCACATCGATGTCCTCGTTGTAGAAAGGAATGTCTCCGAGGCCCTCGAAGATCGTGACCTCGACACCCTCCGGAGCGGTGTGCGCGGCGGCCTCGGCGAGTTGCCGGTTGATCGAGGCGGCGCGCAGGCTGCCGACCAGTGCGAGGAGGCGGGTCTGGGACATGGTTACTCCTTGTGCGGATATCGCGGTGCGTTAAGCTTCTAAGACACCATAACCGGACCACAGTCCGCTTTGATTCCCAGCCCCCGAGGTCTCCGCTGTGAACTACCGCACACAGAACCTGGCCGACGCCCGCGAGCCGCACCCCGGCGACGCGGCCACCACGCTGCCCATCGAGGCGGTCGACGAGCCGCCGGTGCTGCCCGTCGCCGAGGGGCATCCCGAACGCAGCGACGCCGCCCGCAACCGGCAGCTGCTGCTGGACGCCGCCGAGCAACTGGTGCGCGAACACGGGGCCGACGGCGTCACCATGGACGCGGTCGCGCGCCGGGCGGGCGTCGGCAAGGGGACGGTGTTCCGGCGGTTCGGCAACCGCGCCGGGCTGATGCTGGCGCTACTGGATCAGTCCGAGCGAAAGTTGCAGGGCGCCTACATGTTCGGCCCGCCGCCACTGGGTCCCGGTGCGCCGGCGGCGGAGCGGCTGGTGGCGTTCGGCCGGGCCCGGCTGGCCGGAATCGAGGTCGAGGGCGAGATGCGCCGCGCCGCCGACGATCCCGGCAGGTTCTCCACCGCGCCCTACAACGTCATGAGAACCCATGTCGCCCTGCTGCTTCGGGACGCCGGGACCGAGGGCGACATACCCTTGCTGGCCGACGCCCTGCTGGGCTGCCTGGACGCCGCCCTGGTGCTGCACCAGACCCGGGTGCTCGGCTACACCCTGGACCGGATCGGCGACAACTGGGAGCGGCTCGTGCGGACCGTCGTCCCCGGACGTCAGTACAGTGACCGGCATGGGGAACTCGCGTGAGCGCATCGTCGACGAACTGGGAGTACGGCCGGTCATCGAGCCGAAGGTCGAGGTGCGCCGCCGCATCGACTTCCTCAAGGACTATCTGAAGTCCACGCCCGCGACGGGCTTCGTGCTGGGCATCAGCGGCGGGCAGGATTCGACGCTGACCGGGCGGCTGTGCCAGCTGGCCGCCGAGGAGCTGCGCGCCGAGGGCCGCGAGGCCGCCTTCGTGGCGGTGCGGCTGCCCTACGGCGTGCAGGCCGACGAGGAGGATGCGCAGGTCGCGCTGCGGTTCATCCGGCCCGATCGGTCGATCGCGGTGAACGTCAGGCCGAGCGCCGACGCCGTGGCCGCCGAATCCGCGACCGGGCTGAAGGAGGTGCTCGGTGGTCGAGCGACGGGCCCGCAGGAGGCGGCCGGCGCAACCACGGAGGGCCCCGGGAGATCGCCCATCCCAGACGGCGATGTACCGCGGCTGCGGGACTTCGTGCGCGGCAACATCAAGGCCCGCGAGCGCATGGTGATCCAGTATTCGATCGCCGGCCAGCTGAACATGCTGGTGGTGGGCACCGACCACGCCGCGGAGGCGGTCACCGGATTCTTCACCAAGTACGGCGACGGCGGCGTGGACGTCACCCCGCTGACCGGCCTGACCAAGCGCCAGGGCGCGGCCCTGCTACAGGAACTGGGCGCCCCGCCGAGCGTCTGGGAAAAGATCCCGACCGCCGACCTGGAGGACGAGCGCCCCGCCCTCCCCGACGAGATCGCCCTCGGCCTCACCTACGCCCAGATCGACGACTACCTCGAGGGCAAGGAGGTAGCCCCCGAGACCGCCGCCCGCATCGAGTCGATCCACCGCATGACCCGCCACAAGCGCGCCGTCCCGGCCACCCCCTTCGACACCTGGTGGCGCGACTGAACTCCTGCGCCGGGCGGGCCCGGTGCGAGGGGGATCAGCCGCCGGCGAAGGGCGGCAGGACGTCGACTCGGGGGGCCAGCGCGGCCGAATCGTCGCGGGTGAGTTCGTCGCCGATCAGGTAGGCGCAGACCTTCAGCAGGGGGTCGAGGGCGGGGCCGTAGGTGTCGGCGAGGGTTCGGCGCAGGTCGGCGACGGTGGCCTCGGCGGGGAGGTCCAGGTGTTCGCTGCTCTTGCCGACCGCGTCGGCGATCGCGGCGAAATAGCGGACCTCAACCACCGATCGCTCCCATCGTCCGTTCCGGCGGTACGAAACCTTCGGCCTCGATGCCGTGCCCGGCCCACTTGTTCCACATCGCGCCGCGCCACAGCGACGCGATCTCGTCGTCGCTCGCGCCGGCGCGCAGCGGCGCCCGCACATCGTATTCCTGATCGCTGAACAGGCAGGACCGGATCCGGCCGTCGGCGGTCAGCCGGGTGCGATCGCAGTCGCCGCAGAACTTCCTGGTCACCGAGGCGATGATGCCGACCTTGGCCGGGCCGCCGTTCACCAGCCAGCTCTCCGCCGGTGCGGCCGGATCGGCGCGGCCGATCTCGGTCAGGGTGAACCGGGTGCCGAGCACCTCCAGCAGTTCGGCGGCGGTGACCATATTGGCGCGCGCCCACTCGTGGTCGGCGTCCAGCGGCATCTCCTCGATGAACCGCAGCTCGCAGCCCTCGTCCAGGCACCATTGCAGCAGATCCGGTGCGCCGGAGAGGGTTTCGCGCATCAGCACCGCGTTCACCTTGACCGGGGCCAGGCCCTCGCGCTGGGCGGCCCGGATGCCGGCCAGCACGGAGTCGAGCCGGTCGCGGCGGGTCAGGCGGGCGAAACCGGTGCGGTCGACGGTGTCCAGCGAGACGTTGACCCGGCTCAGCCCGGCCCGCGCCAGCGCCCCGGCGCGGTGCTCGAGCCCGACGGCGTTGCTCGTCATGGCCAGCGGGGTGCCGGGGACGGCCGCGTGACAGCCGGCGACGATGCGTTCCAGATCGCGGCGCATCAGCGGCTCGCCGCCGGTGAAGCGCACCTCGCGCACCCCGAGCTCGCGCACCGACAGGGCGACCAGGCGCACGATCTCGTCCACCGACAGCAGTTCCGCCGCCGGGATCGCGGGCAGGCCCTCCTCGGGCATGCAGTAGGTGCAGCGCAACGAGCACTTCTCGGTGATCGATACCCGCAGGTCACGGGCGACGCGGCCGAATCTGTCGACCAGCAACGGTGTGTCGGGGCGGCCCTCCTGCGCGGGCCGCCCCTCCCGCACGGCCGGCATCCCCATCAGGACAACGCCGGAATGCCCGTCGGTCTCGAAGTTCACGGTTCTCGAACGGCCGGCAGTCATTCGCGACCCGCCCCGATGCTCCGGTAACGTCCCGCTGCTCCGGTAACGCGGTCCCCCGCACCGCGCTGCAGCCCGTGCACGGCCGTACACAGCGGGTTAGACCGCCTTCTCGCCTGTGCCGGTTGCGCCTCGGACGGCAGATCGTGCACCCGGTATCTGCCTTCCGAGCACGCCGCCATCGGGGGTAAGCATCGATCGACACTGCGGAGCCGACGACCGTACCACTTACATTTCATACCGATGACCTGCACGAACTTCCTCCAACCCGCCTTGGTCCCCCATGGTAGTCGCTACCCGCGCGGGCGAGTTCGACCTGTGCCGCCGTGCGCGATTCACACTCGCGCCGAATCCTCCGACCGGCTCGCCGATGATGTCGCGGCGGGCGTCCGGCACGCTTCGGAGAACTGTACGAAATCTCGTGCCGCGCGGCCGCGGCTAGGCTGGCCGCATGAATACCCGGCCCGCCACCGCCTCGGCCCGGTCCGTCGACGACCACCGCCACCGTGTCGAGCAGTTGCTGCGCCCGCTCGCCGTCCGTGACGTCGATGCGGTCCCGATGACCGATGCGCTGGGTCGCCGGCTCGCCGAGGACGTCCGGGCACCGGTGGACCTGCCGGTGTTCCGCAATTCGGGTATGGACGGCTATGCCGTGCGGGCGGAGTCGGTCGCGGTGACTCCGGTGACGCTCCCGCTGGCGGGGGTCGTGGCCGCCGGTCAGCCCGGTCTGGCGGCGCTGCCGCCGGGGTCCGCGATGAAGGTGATGACGGGGGCGCCGATCCCGCCGGGCGCCGACTGCGTGGTGCCGGTCGAGGACACCCGCGCCGGCGAGACCACGGTGACGTTCGAACGCGGTCGCGCGGCGGGCGATTTCGTCCGCGAACCGGGCACCGACGTCCGCGCCGGTGAGCTGCTGACGGCCGCCGGAACACTGGTGCGGCCCAGGCATATCGCGGCGCTGGCGGCGGTCGGGCTGGCGGCGCTGCCGGTGTTCCGCCGGATCCGGGCCGCGGTGCTCACCACCGGCGACGAGCTGATGCCGGCGGGGACCCCGCTGGGGCCCGGGCAGATCTACAACTCGAACGGCATCGCGCTGGGCGCGGCGCTGGCCGCCAACGAGATCGACGTCGTCGCCGTCGAACACAGCCGCGACGATCCGGACGAGTTCCGCAGCGCGCTGGCACGTGCCACGGCGGCCGCGGACGTCGTCTTCACCTCGGGAGGCGTGTCCCAGGGGGACTTCGAGGTGGTCAAGGACGTCCTGGCCGGTCGCGGTGGGGAATTCGGCTCGGTCGCCGTGCAACCCGGTGGGCCGCAGGGGTTGTCGGTGGTGGACGGGGTGCCGGTGCTGAGTTTCCCCGGTAACCCGGTGAGCACCATGGTGTCGTTCGAGGTGTTCGCCCGGCCGATCCTGCGCGAACTCGGCGGGCTGCCGCCGGTGCCGGAACACGCTCTGCCGCTGCGGGATCCGGTGCGGTCGCCGGGCGGGCGGCGGCAGTTCCTGCGCGGGCGGATGGAGCCGGACGGTGTCGCGCTGGCCTCCGGGCCCGGATCGCATCTGATCGCGGCGATGGCGCGGGCGGATGTGCTGATCGACATTCCCGCGGAGGTCACCGAGCTGGCCGCGGGGGCGATTGTGACAGTCTGGGAACTATGAGCGAGCAGTCTCCCGCCGACCCGGCACTGTCGCACGGGGACCCGGCACTGTCGCACCTGGACTCCGAGGGCCGCGCCCGGATGGTCGATGTCAGCGCCAAGTCCGACACCGCCCGGGTCGCGGTCGCCGCCGGTGCCCTGCACACCACCGCCGAGGTGGTGCGGCTGGTGCAGGCCGACGACATGCCGAAGGCCGACGTGCTGGCGACCGCGCGGATCGCCGGCATCTCGGGGGCGAAGAAGACCTCCGAGCTGATCCCGCTGTGCCATCAGCTGGCGCTGTCGTCGGTCGACGTGCACTTCGGCTTCGCCGCCGACGCGATCACGATCGAGGCGACCGCGAAGACCAAGGGCCCCACCGGAGTCGAGATGGAGGCACTCACCGCCGTCGCCGTCGCCGGCCTGACCCTGCACGACATGGTCAAGGCCGTCGACCCCGCCGCGGTCCTCACCGGAGTGCGCCTGCTGACCAAGGACGGCGGCAAACGCGGGCATTGGGACCGAGCCCGGATCGCCCCCGATACCGCCTCGGACGAGACCGCGGCCGCTGCACAGGCACACCACACCACCGCTCCCGCGCACCCGGACACGGCACCCGGCACGGTCCCGGACCACCGAAGTTCACCGGACGAGACGGCACCCGACCGTGGAGCACCTTCCGCGCCCGCGCAATCGGTCCCACCGGCACGGCCCGAGACCGCCGACCATCGGAGTTCCCCGGCGAGCGAAGCGGGCCATTCGCACGCCGACCGCGCGAAGGCTGTTACCGCACAGCCGGTTCGGCCTGCACCGCCGGCCGACGGCGGCCGGGAGACGACGCCCGAACCGGCATCCGGCACCCGCGCGGCGCACGAGCACACGCACGGTGGCCGGCAGCCGTCCGACCGGCAGACATCGGCCGCCGCCGGGAATGCCGCACCCGAGGGGACTCGGACGGCCGCGGTGGTGGTGGCGTCCACGGGTGTGGCGGCCGGGACACGGGTGGACAAGACCGGGCCGGTACTGGTGGATTGGCTTGCCGGGAAGGGGTTTTCGGTCAGGGGGCCGCTGATCTACGCGGACGCCGATATCGCGGCCGGGCTCGCGGATGCGCTGTCGGGTGCGCCCGGGCTGGTGATCACCACCGGCGGCACGGGCGCCTCTCCCACCGACGCGACGCCCGAGGCGACCCTCGCCGTCCTGGATCGCGAGCTGCCCGGCGTGGCCGAGGCGATCCGGCAGGCGGGCACGGCGGCCTTCCCGCTGGCCGCGCTGAGCCGCGGTGTCGCGGGCCAGGTGGGACGCTCGGTGGTGGTGAACCTGCCCGGCTCCTCGGGCGGGGTGCGCGACGGCATCGGCGTACTGGAGCCGCTGCTGGATCATCTGCTGGCCCAGGTGGCCGGAGGAGGCAGCCATGACTGAGAACGTGCGGCTCACCGGGATCAGCGACCGGCCGCTGGATCCGGCCGAGGTGGAGCGGGCGGTGACCGGCCCCGAACACGGCGCCGTGGTGGTGTTCACCGGCAAGGTGCGCAATCACGATGGCGGCCAAGCGGTTTCGGCACTCGAGTATTCCGCGCACCCCCAGGCCGAGACGTTCCTGCACCGCGCCTGCGCCGAGATCTCGGAGAGTTCGGGCCTGCCGGTGGCCGCGGTGCACCGCGTCGGCCCGCTGACCATCGGTGATCTGGCCATCGCCGTCGCGGTCGCCGCCCCGCACCGGGCCGAGGCATTCGGCGCCTGCGCCGAACTGGTGGACCGCATCAAACACGAGGTCCCGATCTGGAAGCGCCAGCTGTTCGCCGACGGCATGTCCGAATGGGTCAACGCCTGCGGCTGACGCCGACCGGTCATACCTCCCGTATTCGGCCGACCGGAAGGCGGTCCGGCAGTCGGCGGGGGTCTCGTCGGTCATGCCGATAAGCGCGCCACTGCCACGTCGACCGGACTACTGATCCTCGGGTAGGCCGAGATCCGCTGTCTCCCAAGGTTCTTCGAGGCTCTCGACACAGCTCGCCGCGGTGGTGTCGTGGGGGACATAGCGCCAGACCGGGAGCATGGCCCGGTCGTCGAGGGGGTCCGATGCGGTGTGGATCGTGCCGTGGAGGCGGGTGGTCACCGTGTCGGGGTCCAGGCCGGAACCGATGAGGACCAGGCGGGTTTCGCGGGGCTCGCCGCGCTCCCAGGCCGTCGGCTCGAAGGTCACGTGACGGCCGACGACGTGCAGGACGAATTTGCGGCGCTCGTCGCGGACGCCGAATGCGGTGCAGCCCTTGGCACGGAACAGGCCGGGCGGCGGGTCCTCGAGGAAGCCGACCAGACGGCGCGGGTCGAGATCGGTTGTGCTGACGAAGGATACGCTGTCGTAGTCGTCGTGCAGGTGATGGTGCGCGCCATGGCCGTGATCATCGTGGCCGTGATCGTCGTCGTGGTCGTGGTCGTCGGCCAGCAGCTCGTCGAAGCTGAGCTGTTCGGCCACCGGCGCCGCCCCCGCGCGCGGCGGATCGAACAGCAGGTGCGGATCGATGCGGCCACGGGTGGTGGCGTACACCGGCACCGCGCCCACCAGTTCGCCGATCTCCCGCCGCAGCCCGGACAACCGGTCGGCGGGCACGCGGTCGGCCTTGTTCAGCACCACCAGATCGGCCAGCCGCAGATGCGTGGCCAGCTCCGGATGGCGGGCGCGGCTGTCGCCGAAATGTTCCGCGTCGACGACCTCGACGAGCCCGCCGTACCGGATGCGCGGATTGTCGCTGCCGACCACCATGCGGATCAGGTTCCGCGGCTCGGCCAGCCCGCTGGCCTCGACCACGATGACGTCGATCCGGTTGCGCGGCTCGGCCAGCCGGGCGAACAGCTCGTCGAGTTCGGTGACGTCGACCGCGCAGCACACGCACCCGTTGCCGAGCGACACCATGGCATCGACCTGCCCGGCGACCAGCATCGCGTCGATATTGACAGCACCGAAGTCGTTGACCACCACGCCGATCCGCGCCTCGCGCTGCCGCAACAGGTGGTTCAGCAGCGTCGTCTTCCCCGCCCCCAGATATCCGGCCACGATCAGCACGGGTATGCGCCGATCCACCTGCCCCAGTTCCTCCGCACGCATTCCGGCAATCCTAGCGATCGGATCCGGCACGACCGGGCCATGGTCGGCCCCGAATGCGCCCGGACTCATCCGGCGCGCGGTGCGGCCCCTCGTCCCGATCGCACCCTGTCGAGCACGGCCGAGACGAGTCCGCCGGTGCGTAGCCGGTCCCGAGGAATCCGGGCGCGTCGACGCGGACCCCCGACCAGAGACAGGACGAGCATGTCGGCGCTCTCGGTCGCCCCCTGCTCATCCGGCGAGCAATCCCGGATTCGAACCCCTCCCCTTCCGAGAAAAGGGCGCGAGGACACGGGCGAGAGTGGGCCAGCGTCCGGACGGACAGGTGGACGGGTGGACGTGGAACCGGCGCACACCAGCCGCGCCCGGTCCGTGAGCCGACACCGAAACGCCCGCACCCACTCCGGAGGGAGAGGTGCGGGCGTCGGTGGTGACCGCGTTACCTGGTCGAGGTCCCGGGAGCGCGCTGCGCGCCCAGGCTGTTCTGCGCACCGGGGGTGCCCTGCGTTCCCGGATTGTTCTGCGTCGTTCCCGGATCGTTCCGTGCCCCCAGGAAGTTCTCCGCGGAACCCGGATTCAGCAGGGTGGCGGCGAGGGTATAGGCCAGGTTGATCAGCTGGGAGTTCACCGCCGCATCCTCCAGCCCCAGCGATTCGGCCAGCGGGGCGAGCAGTTTCATCGCGGTGGTGACCAGCGAGCTGGCGGCCGACTCGGGTCCGGTGCCCTGCTGCGCCTGGCCATCGGTGGACGGAGCCGAGCCCGGCGGCTGGGCGGCACCCGGCTGCTGGGTGGTGCCCGGCGCCGCGCCGCTCGGCGGCCCCGGCGTGTACGCGTCGGGAGTCGAGTAGGCGTTGGGTGCGCCCGGCGTGGTCCCGGGAGCGGGCGCCGCGGCACCCGGTGTCGAGTACGCATCGGGTGAACCCAGCGACGGCTGTCCGGTTCCAGGCGTGCTGCCGCTCGGCGTCGTGTACCCGTCGGGTGCGCCCGCACCGGACGTCCCCGGCTGCGGCGCGGTTGCTGCGCCACCCGGCGTGGTGTACGCACCGGGAGCGCTCGGGGCGGACGCGCCGGGCACCGCACCGGGCGCGGCCTGATCCGGTGTCGCCCGGGTTCCGCCGCCCGTCGCGGGAGCCTGCGCGTTCGCGCCCGGAGCACCGGAGGTCTGCGCGCCCGGCGCCGGCTGCGCCGAGGTGCCCGCCCGGGGCGCCTCGGCCGCACCACCCGGCGCCGAACCCGGCTGCCCCGGAACGGAATCCGGCTGCCCGGGTGCGGTCTGCTCCGCCGCGCGACCGTCGGCCGAACCCGACGCCGTCGGCGCGCCACCGAGACCGAGCAGATATCCGGCCACCCCGGTGGCGATCGCGACCGCGTGCCGCAGCTGGCCGTCCTGGGATTCCAGGAGCGCGGCGTCCTCGGCGTTGGCGCCGTTGCCCATCTCCAGGAACACGTCCGGCACCTGGGTCAGCGCGGGCCCGGCGATGTCGTGCCGGGTCTGTAGCCCGTCGACCGCTCCGGCGTAGGTGGCCGCGGGGAAGCCGGCCTGCAGATACGCGTCGCGCACCACCTTGGTCGCGGCCAGGCCCGGACCCGATTGCGCCTGGTCCGCTTTGGCATCCGGGATCGGCAGCTGCGGCACGATCAGATGGAAGCCGCGTTCGTGTGCGGGCGCGCCGTCGGCGTGGATGCTGACCGCGACATCGGCGCCGGACCGGTTGGCCGCGGCGGCACGCTCGTCGACGCAGCCGCCCCAGCCGGCGTCGTCCTGGCGGCTGAGCACGACACGGGCGCCCATCGCCTCCAGCGACTGCTTGACCAGCTGCGACACGTTCCATGTGATGGTGTGCTCGGGCACGCCGTTGACGGTGGTCATGCCCGTCGTCTGGCACTCCTTGGTGCCGCCGCGGCCGTCGCTCACGGGGCGCGCGACGTCTTCGGCGTGGTCGCCGCCCTGATGCCCCGGATCCAGGAACACCGTCTTGCCGACGAGCTTCGACGACATGTCCGGCTCCGGCGGAGCGGCGGTGACGACAGCCGGGTGGAACCCGGCGGATGGTGCGAGGGCCGCGGCCGTGACGGCTAGGCAGAGACCGGCCTTGACGATGCTTGGCTTCATGCGCGGACGGCGCACCCGGCGGTGGGGCGCCCCTCCCTTCCCACTAGTAACACCAAACCCAGTGGTTCACTCTGGCAACGCAGGCCCCAGCACGCAAGCACAGTTACCGAACCGTTACTCCCTCCCGTCACGCCCCGATCGGCAGCTGACGCAGTGACCGGAGCGCATAATGCACGCGTGTCTTCACGGTTCCGACGGGCACGCCGAGATCTTCAGCAACATCACGGTAAGCGCGATCGCACAAAATCACCTGAACCACGGCGTGTCGCTGAGAGTCGGGCAGCCGCGCGAGCAACTCGGTGACCAGTAGCCCGTCGGCCAGGTCGTCGGCGAAGTCCGGTCGCGACCGGCGCAGGTCGGCGGCCTCCTCGACGTCGTCCCAGCTGGTCTCGGCCGGGCGCACGGCGCGCATGCGGCCGATATCGATGAGCACGTTGCGCTCGATCGACAGCAGCCAGGTGCGCACGCTGCCCTTGTCCGGGTCGTAGGTGGCGCAGCTGCGCCAGGCCCGCAGCAGCGTCTCCTGCACCGCGTGCTCGGCGAGGCCGGGATCGCCGAGCCGGCGCATCGCGCGCCAGTGCAGTAACCCCTGGTCGGTGGCGAGCACGGTGGCGAGCCCGGCATCGGTGCACAGTCGCGCGCACCGCCGGCCGCAGGCGGTGTCGCTGTATCGGGGAACGGACCGGGGACCACTCATGCCAGGAATATCGCGAGAACTCGCCGGAAGGCATCGCCTCGGGCACACCGATTTCCGCGACTTGCGCTGCTGAGATGTAGCGGCGCCCGGCTGTCCACCCCATAGTTACAGGGGCCCGGCCGAACGGATTGTGGTTTGTCCCCGAATATCGCCGATCGGGCCAATCGGTCCGGTCGACTCTGATAGACCGGACCCCCGGAAGCCGCGGGAAACCGCGGATGCTTCCGGCGGCCGTCGGACCGATCGGCGGCCGTATATGAGTTCGAGGAGGAACGTCGTGCGTGGACGCACGTTTGCGATCGCGGGAGCCTTGGCCTCCGCGGTGACCGTGCTCGGATCCGGAACCGCCGCCGCCGAGCCGGCGACGAGCATGCCCGGCGACGGGCTGTACCGGGTGGGTGTCGACATCCTGCCCGGCATCTATCAGGCGCCCGGCAGCTCCGACCCGGACCATGCCTGCCAGTGGCAACGACTGCGGAAGATACCCGGTCCCGGCGAGGACGTGAACCAGTCCGTCATCGCGGCCGAAGTCACCCATGTCACCCCGGTGCGAACGCTGATCAAGCCCGGCGAGGTCGCGTTCACCAGCGTCAATTGCGGGCCCTGGGTGATGGTGCCCGCGCCGCCGCCGACCGGTTCCTACGGTCCCGGCGGGTCGTTCGGCAGCGAATTCTGACCGCCCGGCGGTAAGCGGATACCGACCGCGCCGCGGCGGCGGTACCGCCCGCGCCGTGCGGACGCGGCGCTCGCCGCCGCGGTCTTTGCAGCACCCGATGTGAGCGCTCACAATGGTTCGGTGTACTGTCCGGCTGAGTCTGTCGCGCATCCATCGGAGGTTGTCATGGCATTGCTGCCACCCGGCCGCACCGTCCGGATCCCGCGCCGGGCGGCGCGGTGATCACCACCCGCCACCGGCTGGCCGACGGCCGGGAGATTCTGTACTTCGACGCCGACCCGGGGGTGCCACGCACGGCCGACCCGGGGGTGCCACGCACGGCAGACTCGGGGGTGCCACGCACCGCGACCGACACCCGGGACCTGCCGCAGACCCGCACCCATTCGCAGCGCCGCTTCGATCCGCTGCTGGGCGAGTGGGTGGTGATCGCCTCGCACCGGCAGACCCGCACCTTCCTCCCGCCCGCCGATCTGTGCCCGCTGTGCCCGTCCACGCCGGATCGCGCCACCGAGATCCCCGAATCCGATTATCAGGTGGCGGTTTTCGAGAACCGCTTCCCGTCGCTGTCCACCGATCATGCGGATTTTCCCGCGACGGTGGAGGGTTCGCCGGAGACGCCGCTGCGCGACGGGTACGGCCGCTGTGAAGTGGTGTGCTTCACCAGCGTTCACGATTCGTCGTTCGCACGGCTCGATCCGCAACGGGCGCGGCTGGTGCTGGACGTGTGGGCACATCGCAGCGCCGAACTCGCCGCGCTCGACGGCGTCGGGCAGGTGTACTGCTTCGAGAATCACGGCGAGGAGATCGGCGTGACGCTCTCGCATCCGCACGGGCAGATCTACGCCTACCCGTTCGTCACCCCCCGAGTGGCCAGGATCGCGGAGAATGTGGCGCGATACCGGAACTCACACGGCGGCAATCTGTTCGGTGATCTGCTGGCCGCGGAGCGCACGGCCGGGCTGCGCGTGGTCGCCGCCAACGAGGAGTGGACCGCATTCGTGCCGCCGTTCGCCCGCTGGCCCTACGAGGTGCAGCTGTACCCGAACCGGCGCGTCGCCGACATCCCGGACCTCGACGGCGCGCAGCGCGACGGTTTCGTCGCGCTGTACCTCGATGTGCTGCGGCGGTTCGCCCACCGCTTCGACGACCCGATGCCCTACATCGCGTCCTGGAATCAGGCGCCGACCCCGAACTCCGGTGTGCCGCGCGATGACTGGTGGCTGCACCTGCAACTGTTCTCGATCCGCCGCGCGCCCGGGAAACTCAAGTATCTGGCCGGCTCGGAGTCCGGGATGAACGTCTTCATCAGCGACACCACGCCGGAGACGGTGGCGGCCGAACTGCGGGAGGTCCGATGAGCGCGGGCGAATCGCCGGTGCGCCACGGCACCTGGGCCGCACCCGGCCGGGTGAACATCATCGGCGAGCACACCGACTACAACGCCGGTTACGCCTTGCCGATCGCGCTGCCGCAGACCGTCACCTGCGCCGCGCGGGCGACGACGGACGGACTGGTGCAGGTGACCTCCCGCCAGCACCCGGACACCACGGTGCGCGAATCGATCGCCGGGCTCGCCGAGTCCCGGACCGCGGGCTGGGCACGCTATCCGCTCGGCGTCGTCCACGAATACGTCCGGCGCGGATACGAGATCCCCGGCGCGGTACTGGAACTGGACGGTGCGGTGCCGGTCGGCGCCGGACTGTCCTCCTCGGCCGCCGTGGAATGCTCGGTGGCCATCGCGCTGCGTGACCTGTTCGCACTGCCGGTGACCGATGCCGAACTGGTCGACATCGGCCGCGCCGCGGAGAACTCCTACGTCGGCGCGGCGACCGGCACCCTGGACCAGTCGGCGGCGGTACTGTGCACGGCCGGGCACGCGCTGTTCCTCGACTTCGGCAAGGGCGAGCACGCCCAGGTGCCTTTCGATCTCACCGCGACCGGGCTGGAGCTGCTGGTGGTCGATACCAATACACCGCATCAGCTGTCCGACGGCGGCTACGCCGGACGCCGCGGCGAATGCGAGCGGGCCGCCGCCGCACTCGGCGTCGGCACGTTGCGCGAGGTCGCCGACCCCGCCGATATCGAGGGCCTCACCGATCCGGTGCTGCGCCGGCGGGCCCGGCACATCGTCACCGAGAACGCCCGCGTGCTGGCCGTCGTCGACGCCCTGCGCGGTGGCGGCGACCCGCGTGCGATCGGGCCGATCCTCACCGCCGGGCACGCCTCGCTGCGCGACGACTTCGAGATCTCCACGCCGCAGCTGGACGCCGCGGTCGAGGCCGCGCTGGCGGCGGGTGCCCACGGCTCGCGCATGGTGGGTGGCGGATTCGGCGGCAGCGTCATCGCGCTGACCGACGCCGACCGGACGCGGCCCACCGCGGAGCTGATCGCGACGCGGTTCGATGCGGCCGGTTTCGCCGCGCCCCGCACGTTCGTCGCGGTGCCGTCGGCGGGTGCGCGCCGGGTGTCCTGACGGCCCGCACGGCCGAAGAATCCTTCCATTTCCGAATACCGGACGGCCGCCTTTGTACCCCAACAGCAGAATTATGTTGCGAATCCGGCGAATTCTGGGGTCGATCATGTGAAACGTGAATGCAACCACATCTGCATGTGCATCCTGACCTCCGGCCGCTTACAGCATACCGGTCGGCAATCATGTGATAATGATATATAACCAGCTCTGAACTCTGGGATTAACGGTTTTTGTCCGATTTGGGTAGCTCCTTGGCAACCAAATCCAGCCCCCTTGACTCCGGCAAACATCACCAAATAGGCCACGACCTGCGATATTGGGACTCTGCGAATCCGGCGAATACCCTACAGCTACCGGAATTCGGTCCGTACCGTGGAACGCGATTAGCTCGGCTGCCAATGGTTGTTGACCCGGACGGCAGTTGGGCCGGGGGATCGAGGCCCGCCACGACCCGGATCATCGGCCTCCGTCACATGGCAACGTCGCCGCACCCATCGAACCATGTTCTGGAGGTAGTCATGATCGAGTCGGACGCCCGTATCGCGGGAGTGCCCGTAACGAACTGGCGCAAGTCCAGTTTCAGCGGGCCGGACGGCCACTGTGTGGAATGCGCCCCTCTGCCCGACACGGCGGTGGCCGTCCGCAACAGCAACCGGCCCCACGACGGGACACTCGTGTTCACCCGGGCCGAATGGGCCGCCTGGATTCGCGGCTGCCGCGCCGGCGAATTCGACGATCTCCTGCTGTAGGGGATCTTCCGTAGTAAACCGCCCCCGCACCGGCCCGACTAGGGTTTGGCACATGACGAGGCGCAGAATTCTCATCACGGGGGCGAGCTCGGGACTCGGTGCGGGCATGGCCCGCGCCTTCGCCGCGCGGGGGCGCGACCTCGCGCTGTGCGCGCGCCGAGTCGACAATCTCGAACAGTTGCGCGCCGAATTGGTGACCGCACATCCGGGCATCACCGTCGCGGTACGCAGGCTGGACGTCAACGACCACGCCGCCGTACCGACGGTGTTCGCCGAACTTCGCGACGAACTCGGCGGCCTGGATCGAGTGATCGTGAATGCCGGGCTCGGTAAGGGCGTACCCGTGGGAACCGGTCGTGCCGATGCCAATATCGCTACGGCCACAACGAATTTCGTCGCCGGCCTCGCTCAGGCCGAGGCGGCGCTGGAGATCTTCCGCAAACAGGATTCGGGCCACCTGGTGCTGATCTCGTCGATGAGCGCAGTGCGCGGGCTGCCCGGCAAGAAGACCGCGTACGCGGCGAGTAAGGCCGGGATGACCGCGCTCGGCGAGGGTTTGGCCACGGAGCTGCGCCGCAGCCCCATCGCGGTGACCACCCTGCAACCGGGGTTCATCGCCACCGAGATGGTGGCCCGGGCCGGCGACGGCGCGCTGGTGGTGCCGCTGGAGAAGGGTGTCGGCGCCATGGTCGCCGCGATCGAGCGCGAGACCGTGCGCGCCTGTGTACCGCAATGGCCTTGGCGCGCACTGAATCTCGTCTTTCCGCTGTTGCCCCGGGCGATCATCGCGCGGATGGGCTGAACCGGTAGCCCGTCCGGAGCCGCGCGGATCATTACCTCGCGGGTAATCGACCGGCGCCGGGGCGCCCGGCATGCTCGTCACATGACCGACGCCGAGGGCACCCAGCTGTTCCACCGGACCATGCCGTTCACCGAGACGCTCGGGGTGGAGGTGCTCGAACACCGGCGGGAGCTGGTGCGTGCCCGGCTGGCCTGGGACGAGAGCCTGTGCACGCTGGGCGGGGTGTTCCACGGCGGCGCGCTGATGGCGCTCGCGGATGCCACCGGCGCGGTGTGCGCGTTCTTGAACCTGCCCGACGGCGCGCAGGGCACGACCACGGTGGAGTCGAAGACCAACTTCCTGCGGGCCGTCCGCTCCGGGCATGCCGAGGCCACCGCCCGGGCCCTGCACGCGGGCCGTGGCTTCATCGTGGTGGAGACCGAAATACGCGATGCCGCAGGGGATCTCGCCGCGAAGGTGACGCAGACGCAGGCGGTCCGGTAGGAGCGTCTCGGGCATCTCCGAGGCCGGCGGAGCCGTTCTCGCGCGGCTCGCAAATATGACCGGTTTCTTACCGATCCGCGACTCGCCCGCCGGAGTGTCGCGTCACTGGGCCACGGCGGTGAGGATCGGGGCATGACATTGCCGACCTCGATTCTCCTCTGATCCGATGCGAGTACTGCTGACCGGCGCCGCCGGATTCATCGGTTCGCATATCCGACACGCACTCGACGACGCCGGCGACGAGGTGGTGCCGGTCGATCTCATGCTCGCCGCCGCGCACGGCCCCGGCGCCGCGGCGCCCGACGGTGTGCGGCAGGTCGACGTCCGCGATCCCGACGCGGTGCCGGCGCTGCTCACCGGGGTCGACGTGGTGTGCCATCAGGCCGCCGTCGTGGGCGCCGGGGTCAGCGCCGCCGACGCCCCCGCCTACGCCAGCCACAACGACCTCGGCACGGCCGTATTGCTGGCGGCGATGGCCGATGCCGGGGTGCGCCGGCTGGTGCTCGCCTCGTCGATGGTGGTGTACGGCGAAGGGCGTTATCGCACAGTGGATTCCGACTATGCCGATCCTCCCCCGCGCCGCCGCGAGGATCTCGACCGCGGCCGGTTCGATCACCGCGACGCGGCGACCGGCGAACCACTGTCGTGGGCACCGATCGAGGAGGACAGCCCGCTGCGGCCCCGCAGCCTGTACGCGGCGAGCAAAGTGGCGCAGGAAAACTACGCGTGCGCGTGGGCGGCAGCCACCGGCGGCACGGTGACCGCGCTGCGGTACCACAATGTCTACGGAGACGGAATGCCCAGGGACACACCGTATTCCGGTGTCGCGGCAATCTTCCGGTCGGCGCTGGCGGCGGGCGAGTCACCGCGGGTGTTCGAGGATGGCGGCCAGATGCGGGATTTCGTGCACGTCCGCGATATCGCCGCCGCCAATGTCGCCGCGATTCATCGTGCCCCGCCGGGGTTCCTGCCGCTCAATATCGCCTCCGGCACGCCGATCAGTATCCATGCCGTCGCGGAGATACTCGCCCGGGCGGCGGGCGGCAAGGCTCCGGTCGTCACCGGCGAGTACCGGCCGGGTGACGTCCGCCATATCGTCGCAGGCCCCGAGAAGGCCCGCGAGGTACTGGATTTCGGCGCCACCATCACGCCGGACGAGGGCCTCGCCGAATTCGCCACCGCCCCGTTGCGGTCCGCCTCCGGCACCGGTGCCCCGACGTGGCGCTGACTGGTTCCGCGCCGGTCGGCCGGTCCGCTACCCGGCCGTGCAAGGCCGGCCGAAGACCCCGATGCGTCCGCACAATCTGCCGTTCGTGACGCTCGGCGCCGGTCTGCTGTGGCCGCACGGCGGCGGAGAAGGCACGGTGATCGAACGGCACCGCCACGGTCACACCAAAAGAGCGGCCCACTGACCGGCCGAAGTACGGCGGCCCAGTAGCCGGGTGGCGGCCCTGGCCGATCCTGCGAGCAGGCCGTGACCGAGCGGACCCGGTCGCGGCGACGGCGACGTGAGCCATCCCGGAGGAACGCGCAGGGGCGCCGTCGACGCTTGCTACAGTGTGCATCGCGCGGAACACGCGCCGCCGCCGGGACGAGGGAGTTGATGAATATGGCCGTCATGGGCCGTATTTCGCATGTCCTCGTCCGGTTCGTGCGCCCGTGCGCATGACCGGATCGTCTCTCACGATCTGGAGTATGTCGTGTCCTCTCTTTCCCCGGTGACACATCTGGTCACCGAGCGTCTCGTGCTGCGTGGCTGGACTTCCGACGAGATCGACGCCGTGCTCGCGGGACGGCATCCGGCGCACTGGGCCGCCGACTTCCCGGCCGACGGTGATCGGGTCGTCGCCGGTCTGCTCTCGGAACACGCCGGCTGGTCGACCGAGTACGGCCATCGGCTGGTGCTCGAGCGTGACAGCGGCCAGGTAGTCGGATCGCTCGGCTTGTTCTGGCCACCGAGTGGTGGCGCTCTCGAAATCGGGTACGGCATGGTGCCCTCTCGACGAGGTCGCGGCTACGCGACGGAGGCCACCCGGGCGCTGGCCGAATTCGCGTTCACCGCACCGGAAGTGCGGACGGTGTTCGCCGAGGTGGAACTGTCGAACCCCGCCTCGGTGCGGGTACTGGAGAAGTGCGGGTTCCGACCATCGCCCGTACCTGCGGACGAGAATGTCGTACGGCTCCTGCTGACCCGCGCCGAGTTCGCCACGGAGAACTGAGCGTTCAGCCGCGGGGCGATGCGGGTGGTGCGTCGGTGATCTCGCCGAATCCGTCGGTGGTGACCTCGAGGACGGTGGCCGAGGCGATATCGAAGAACAGGCCCGACACCGTCAGGCCGCGCTCGGCCACCGCACGACGCACCACCGCATGATTCTCCAGGGTCCGCAGCTGAACCGCGACGTTGACCATGGCCAGCTGCGCGGCCTCGTCATACCCGGCCGCCGCCGCGGCCGCCCGCACCGGATGCCCGGCCCGGAAGACCTCCAAACTCGGCCGCCCGTGCGCGAGCCAGTCGTCCAACCCCGGCCCCGCCGACGCACCCGACAGCAACGCCTTCATCGCCCCGCACGAGGAATGCCCGCACACCACCACATTGCGCACCTTCAGGTTGTCCACCGCGAACGCCAGCGCCGCCTCCCCCGAGGCATCCGACCCGTCGGCCGGATGCAGGTTGCCGACATTACGGACCGTGAACAGATCACCCGGACCACTGTTGGTGATCACATTCGGCACGATCCGCGAGTCCGCACACGTCAAGAACAACGAATGCGGATCCTGCTTGTCCCGCAACTCGTCCAGATGCGGCCGCACCACATGCGCATGACTACGGTGATACGCCGCCACACCCGACGCGACCGGATCCGCACTGCGTTCCCGCCACGGCCCCAGCACCTCATCCAGCAGGCCACGCGCCGCACCCCGCTTCGGCGGGCCCTCCGTGGCATGCTCCATACGCGCGGTGCCGATCTCCACGAACTCGACCGTGCCGCCGGTGGATTCGTGCTGCCGGGTCCAGTCGTGGATCGCCTCGTAGGCGGCGTGGTCCAGGAAGTCCACCGTCAGCTCGACCAGCACGTCGGTGCCCGTGGGCACCTTCGCCAGCTCCTTGGTCAGCTTCGGCAACGCCAGGAACGTGCACATCCCGTCCACGCTCACGATCCACCGGTCGGTGCCCGCGACCGCAGCGGCCTGCACCGACACCCGCACCACCCGCCACAGCAGCAGCACGAACGCCAGCGCCAGCCCGATCAGCACCCCTTCGAGCAGGTTCAGGAACACCACCGACACGATCGTCACCAGATACACGGCCAGATCCCCGGTACGCCGCGCCAACCGGATATGCGCCAGCTTCACCAGCTGGACACCGACCACGATCAACAGCCCGGCCAGCGCCGACTTCGGGATCTGCTGCACCACCGACACCAGCGCGATCGAGAACACCAGAATCCACACACCGTGCAGGATCGCCGACGCCTGCGAACGCGCACCCACCGCCACATTGGTGGAACTACGCACGATCACACCCGTCACCGGCAGGCCACCGAGCGCGCCGGAGGTCATATTGGCCGCACCCTGCGCCATCAGCTCGCGGTCGAAATTGGTGCGTTTACCGGTGTGCATCTTGTCCACCGCGACCGCCGACAGCAGGCTCTCCACGCTGGCGATCAACGCGATCGTCAGCACCGCCAGCACGACCGCGCCCCAGTCCTCACCGGGCAGCTCCGGCAGCCCGATCGCATCGAACAGCGACCCCTCGATCTCGATGCGGGCCACGTCGCCCGGCAGCGTCATCGCCAGCAGCGTGCCGACCAGCACGGCCACCAGCTGGCCCGGAATCAACCGCACCCGCCGCGGCGCCCACCGCCACGCCACGATGACCGCGATGACGATAACCCCGATCAGGAAGTCGTTACCGTCCAAGCCCAGCAGCTGACTCGGTAACTCGGCGATGTTCTCGAACGCCGAACTATGCGACGACCCACCCAGCAGCACATGCACCTGCTGCAACGCGATCGTCACACCGATACCCGCCAGCATCGCGTGCACCACGACCGGCGCGATCGCCAGCGCCGCCCGCGCGATCCGGCTCAACCCGAACAGGATCTGCAAAATACCGGCCGCCACCGTGATGAAACACGTGACCTTCCAACCGAACTGGTCGATCGTTTCGGCGACCACCACGGTCAGGCCGGCGGCCGGGCCGCTGACCTGCAACGGTGACCCACCCAGCAGGCCCACGACGATACCGCCGACCGCGGCCGCGATCAGCCCTGCGGCGACAGGCGCATCCGAGGCGATCGCGATACCCAACGACAACGGCAGGGCGACGAGGAACACCACGATCGAGGCGGGCAGGTCATGGCGCGCAATCGACGACAGACGAGCGGACCAGGAACTCTCCGGTGAACTCGCCGATCTGACAGACGAATCGGTGTCGGTGGACATATTTCTCCTTCACCAGGCCGGGTGGGGCCGGTCCAGTCGGTCGAACATGTTCTCCAGGCATCGAAAGCAAGCTGGCGGAAACCACGCTGCCCGGCGGTAACGCACGCAAAGGTAAAGAGAAACGACCGTTCGAAGAACGTGGGATCCACGATACCGGGACAAACCGCGCATATCCGGGCAAAGCGGATTCATTGTGACCCGCCATCATCGAAAACAACAGGTGACAGCCACCGGACACAACCATGTCAGCGCCGGTTGAGGCATTGACAAGCGCACGCCTCACTCGCTTCACCTTGCCGTAGGTGACTATGAGATTACCGATGCACAGAACGGAATTCTCTGCTCGAACCAGCCCGAATCGGGTGATTCGTCAATCATCGTTCTATCGGTGCCATACCGAACTGGGCCGCGGGAACATATTTCGGGAGTGTGAATTCGGATGACGGTGGGGCAGGCGGGCTGCGGGGTTATTCCGGCACGTTTGTGTCCGGTCCGGCCGACCCCGGGTGCATCCCGACCGAGAAGACGACAAGCCGGACGAGAGCCCGCCGGACGACGGCGAATCAGGCGGCGGTGGTGGGCAGCAACGGCAGGCTGATTTCGAAGCGGCAGCCCCGTTCGCGGTTGTGGGCGGCGATCTCACCGTGGTGCGCCTGCACCAGGCCGGCGGCGATGGCCAGGCCCATGCCGCTGTTGGTGCCGACGTCGGCGGCCACCGGCGAGCGGGCGGCGGTGCCGCGGTAGGCGACCTCGAAGATGCGGGGCAGATCGGCCGGATCGATGCCCGGACCGGTGTCGTCGACGCGGGTCCAGGCACGGCCGCCGGTGCGGCCGGCGGAGATATCGATGCGGCCGCCGGGCGGGGTGTGCTCGATGGCGTTGGCGACGAGGTTGGTCAGGACCCGGGTCAGGGCGCGGTCGCTGCCCGCCACCAGGATCTCCGACTCGGGTTGCCGCGCCGACAGTCGCACCTGTGCCCGGTCCGCCGTCGGCTGGTTGGCGGCGGCGACCTCGTCGATCAGCTCGCGCAGGTCCACCGGTTCCAGCTCGAGTCGCAACGCGCCGGAGTTGATCTTCGACATCTCGAACAGATCGTCGACCATCGCGGAGAGCCGATGCGTGTCGCGCACAATCTGATTCGCGTAGCGCTCGACCGTCTCGGGCTGGTCGATCACGCCGTCGACCAGCGCCTCACCCATCGCCCGGATCCCCGCCAGCGGGGTCCGCAGGTCGTGGCTCACCCAGGTCACCAGGTCGCGGCGGGAGCGCTCGGCGGCACGCTCCTGCTCGAGCATCTGCTTCTCCCACACCGTCTTCCGGGCCTGCACGCGCCCGAGCACGATCGCCGCCGGGACCGCCACCACCGTCACCACGCTCAATACCACACCGATGCGCCGCAGCTCGTCGGTGAACATCATCCCGCTCACGGCGACCACGCCGACCAGGGTGGACAGCGTCGGGATCAGCACCAGCACGACCATGCTGGTGGTCAGGCTGCGGTTGTGGGTGAGCCGGATGGCGACGGCGCCCAGCGCCACCACGGGCACCGATCCGGCCAGCGCGTAACCGATCAGCGCGACTGTGTCAGTCGGCATCGTCCTCCTCCCCCGGCCTGCCCCAGGCGTAGCCGCGCCCCCAGACGGTCTCGATCCGGTGCGCGGCGCCGAGTTTCGCGCGTAGGCGCTTGATATGCACCGTCACGGTGGACTGGTCGCCGAACGTCCATCCCCACACCCGCTCCAGCAGTTCGGTGCGGCCGAACACCCGGTGCGGATGGTCGAGCAGGAATGCGAGCAGATCGAATTCGCGCGCGGTCAGCTCCGCCCGCCGGCCGTCGACGAGGACCGCCTGCGAGGCGGGGCGCAGCTCGATGGCGCCGCTGCGCACCACCTGCTCGGTGACCGCGGGCCGGTGCACCCGTCGCAGCACCGATGCCACCCGCAGCGCGAGCTCGCGGGGGCTGAACGGTTTCACGATGTAGTCGTCGGCCCCCGACTCCAGGCCCACCACCCGGTCCTCCTCCTCGCCGAGCGCGGTGAGCAGGATGATCGGAGTGTCCGGGTGCCGGCCGGCGCGCACCCGCCGGCACAGCTCGATACCGTCGGGCGGCGGCATCATCACGTCCAGCACGGCCAGGTCGATGTCGTTGCGCGCCAGCACCTCCGCGGTCGCGGGGCCGTCGGCGGTCTCCACGACGGCCAGCCCGTCGCGTTCGAGGTAGCGCCGCACCACCTCGCGGACCACCGGATCGTCATCGGCCACCAGAATGCGCACGAGACCTACCAATTCGTGAAGAGCAGATGATTGAGCAGCAGCGCGCCCGCCGCCTGGACGACCAGCCACGCACGCACCGAGCGCGCCGGCAGCAGGGCCGTGGCCGCGAGCAGCCACACATCGAACGGCAGCCAGATCCGTTCCGTCTCCGCCTTGCTCAGCCCGCTGAGGTCGGCGGCCAGCAGCGCGGCCAGCCCGGCCGCGGCGACCACCACCGCGGGATCCACGCGGGATCGCCAATCATGCAGATAAACAACGAGTTTCGCAGCAACGTGCGGAATCGGCCCGGGCCCGGGCCGGGCCACCGGCTCCTTCCCGCCGGCGGCAACGATACCGGCAGCAACCCCGCCCGGAACGAGCCCTCGCCCGACCCGGTGCAGCGCCGCCGCCGTCGCCAGGCCCACCGCGCACACCGTCGCCGCCAGATTGCCCCAGACCCAGTACGAATACGGCCGGACGCTGGCGATGCCCTGGTAGTACCGCTCGACCACGAGGTGATAGCCCTCCAGCCACCAGAACCCGCCTGCCGTGAAGGCGGCCACCACCAGTGCGACGCCGAGCAGGGCGGGCAGCGCCGGGCGGAACCCGCGCAGCAGCAGCACCGCGGCCGCGGGTATCGCCATGAGGGCCAGTCCGTAACTGAGGTAGAGGCCGAATCCGAGCAGTAGCCCCGAAACCAGCGCGACGACGGGCCATCCCGGGCGCCGCCGGGTCGCGATCGCCAGCAGCGCCACACCCCACGCCGTGACCGCCGCGAACAGCGCGTCCGCCGATACCGCGATCCAGATCGCCGCCGGAGCGAGGGCGAGGAACGGCGTTACGGCCCTGGCCTTTTCGGGCGCACCCAGCGCCTTCAAGGCGACCGGGACCGCCACCGCCACACTGCAACCGGCCAGCAGGCACAACACTCCGGCCCATGCGCCGCCACCGAGCCCGATCCGGTCCAGCAGCACGAACACCAGCAGCGCACCGGGTGGATGCCCGGACACGTGCGTCGTCCACGAGTCGGGCTGGAAGTCCAGGATGCGCCCCGCGAAGCCGTGCAGCATCGCCCCGATGTCGTGGACCCCGCCCACTTCGTGCAGGTATTCCCAGTCGGTGGCCAACCGGTCGGCGAAACCTCGCCGCGCGCCGTCGATCATCGCCAGCGAGAACGCCCACACCACCGAGACCACCCAGGTCAGCGAGAGCAGCTGCCGCCACGGCAGACGCCGCGCGGCGACCGGACCGCCGACGACGACCAGCGCCGCCACCGCGACGGCCGGACCGGTCCCCCAGCCGATGTGCGGCAGCCAGTGTCCGTAGATCGGCGCGGCGGCCGCCCAGACGCGCTGCCGCCATGCCTCGTCGTGCAGACGCGGCACCACGAAGGCCGCCAGCACGAGCACGGCGGCCAGGCCGGCACACACCAGATCGGCGCGTATGCCGGCCGGCACGGGTTCGGCGGGGAGGCCGGGACGCCGCGGGCCGCGGAGAAGGGTCGGCTGCTGCACAGCGTTCACACTAGGGCGCGGCACCGACGAGATCGGGCAGAAATCCGCCCCGGCCCGGTGCCGTCATACTTTCGTCACCGGTTCCTTGGGCCGTTACAGCAGGTAGAACGCCTATCGTCGCGAGGTGTGACCGATAAGCACAGTGCACCGGACATCACCGTGGTGATCCCGTGCCACAACGAGGCCGGGGCACTTCCGGGCGTGCTGGCCGCCGTCCCGTCCGGGTACCGGATCATCGTGGTCGACAACGCGTCCTCGGACGACACCGCGAACGTGGCCCACGCGGCGGGGGCGACCGTGGTCAGCGAACCGACACCCGGCTACGGCTCCGCGGTACACGCCGGCGTCCGCGCGGCGCGCACGCCGCTCGTGGCCGTGCTGGACGGCGACGGCTCCATGGACGCCGGCGAACTGCCGTCGCTGCTCGGCGATTTGGACGGCGGCGTCGACATGGTGGTCGGGCGGCGGCGCCCGATCGGATCCGGCGCCTGGCCGTGGCACGCCCGGCTGGGCAACCTGCTGGTCGCCGGGCTGCTGCGGCACCGGCACGGGCTGCCGGTGCACGACATCGCGGCGATGCGGATCGCCCGGCGCGAACGACTGCTGGCGCTCGGCCCACTGCATCCGCGTTCGGGATATCCGCTGGCGTTGCTGATCGGCGCCGGCCGGGCCGGTTGGCGCATCGTGGAGCGCGACATCAGTTACCGGCCGCGCACGCACGGGGTGTCGAAGGTCTCCGGCTCGGTGCGCGGCACGGCGCGGGCCATCCGCGACTTCTGGAGCGTGCGATGAACACCCTCGATGCCACCGCCCTGGTGATCGCGAAGTCGCCGATCGCCGGATTCGCGAAAACCCGTCTCACGCCCCCGTTCTCGCCGCAGGAGGCGGCTCGGCTGGCCGCCGCCGCGCTGCTGGACACCTTGGCCGCGGTGCGGCACAGCGGCATTCGGAACAGGGTCGTCGCCTGGACCGGATCGCTCGAGGATGCCGAGTGCGCCGAGGAACTGGCCGGGGAACTGGCCGATTTCACCCTGGTTCCGCAACGCGGCGACACGTTCGGGCAGCGACTGGCCAACGCGCACAACGACGCCGGCGCCTACGGCCTGCCGGTGTTGCAGATCGGCATGGATACCCCGCAGGCCGGCCCCGCACTGCTGGCCACGTGCGCGACCCGGCTGCTCGACAGCGGCGACGCGGTCCTGGGCCCGGCCGTCGACGGCGGCTGGTGGGCGCTGGGCCTCACCGATCCCGGCCCCGCGCGGGTCCTCGCCGACGTGCCGATGTCGACCGGCAGCACGGGCGAACATACGCGAGTAGCCTTGCGCCGCACCGGCTGCCGAGTACAGCGCCTGCCCACGCTATCCGATGTCGACACCGTCGCCGACGCGATCGCGGTGGCCGCGGAGTACCGCGGGCGCTTCCCCCGCACCCTCGCCCGGCTGCGCCCGGCGGACTCGCCCGACGCGCCGGCCGTGGTAGGCGGCATCAGATCCGAATGAGCGTCACGGGCATCGCTCGACACCGATCCACCCCTGTTCGGCGCGGCCACCGATCCGGACGCGCATGCAGCACCGGAGCGCTCTGCGGTGCCGAATACCGTTGCCGCCCCGGCAGATCCGAATCTCACCCGGTCAGTTCGGCGGCCGCCGCCGCGACACGCTCGGGCTCCGCTCCCGCCAGCAGCTCCAGCAACAATCCGCGGATCAACGCGAGCGTGCGCGTGGCCCGGGCCTCGGCGGCCTCGGCCGGAACGTCCGGTTGCGCGCGGACCAGCAACTGCCGCCAGTCCGTCGCGGACTCGACGGCGAACCCCGCCCACGGCCCCGGGTCCGGCCCGACCGAACGGACGAACGCCTCGTAGGTCAGCCGCGCCATCGGCCGCTGTTCCGGGGCCGACAGCCACTGCCACAACCGTCGCGCCGCGCACTCGAACGTGCCCGCCCCGGCCGATTGTCGTTCGGCCATGATCGCGGCGACCTCGGCGATCTGCAGCCGTCGCGTATGCGCGAGCACCTCGCGGATCAGCTGGTCCTTGCTGCCGAACAGATACAGCAGCACGCGCGGACTGCTGCTGATCGCCGCCGCCAGCGGCCGCAGCGACACCCCGGACAGGCCGTGTTCGAGCGCGTAGGCATAACTCGCCTCCAGCAGCTCGGCGCGCCGCGGTGAATCGTCGAGGGACATATCTGCCTTCCGAAACGGGATCCCTCGCGCTAGAGTAACTGAAACAGTTGTTTCAGTGGAGGCGATTCGCCATGGCCGACTTCGGATTTCGGCTCACCGGCCGCACGGCACTGGTCACCGGGTCGGCGCGCGGCCTCGGCCTGGAGATGGCGCGCGGCCTGGCCGCCGCGGATGCCCGCGTGATCCTCAACGGACGAGACCCGAAGGCGTTGTCCGGCACCGCCGGCATGCTGCGGGATGAGGGCCTGACCGTGGAGGCCGCCCCCTTCGACGTCACCGACGCGGCGGCCGCGCGGCGGGCACTCGACGCGATCGGGCCGGTCGACGTGCTGGTCAACAATGTCGGCCGGCGCGACCGGCGCGGCATGGACGCACTGCCCGCGCCCGACCTGATCCGGCTGTTCGAGACGAATGTGGCCGCCTCGTACGCGCTCAGCCGCTGGGTGGCGCAAGGGCTGGCGCAGCGCAACCGGCCCGGCCGCATCATCAACGTCTCGTCGGTGATCGGCCGGCTGGGCCGCGCGGGCGATGTCGCCTACAGCGTCGTCAAGGCCGCCCTCGACGGCCTGACCCGAACCCTGGCCGCCGAACTGGGCCCGCACGCGATCACCGTGAACTCCGTCGCCCCGGGCACTTTCGCCACCGAGGCCAACGCCGCCCTGGTCGCCGACGACGACTTCGCGCGCTGGCTGCGTACCCGCACCGCACTCGGCCGCTGGGGCCGGCCGGAGGAGATCGCCGGCCTGGTCGTCTTCCTCGCCGGCGACGCCGCGTCCTTCATCACCGGCCAGACCATCGCCGTGGACGGTGGTCTCAGCTCGACCTTCTGAGCGACCGGCCGCTCGTCGCGGCGCTCGGCGCGACTCGAAGACCGAACGCGGCTCGAGGTCCAGCGCGACCCGACCGCCCAGCGCGACCCGACCGTCCAGCGTGGCCCGAAGGCTAGCGCGGCTTGATGCGACCCGCGTCGACCAGCACGCCGTAGGCCGCGGCCTTGCGGGCGCAATCGCCGACCGTGCAGTCGAGGTGCTGCTGCATGGTGCGGTGGGCCTCCGGCACCTCGAGGGGACGGTCCGGGGCACCGTGCGAGAGCGCCGCGTCCACCGGCATCGTCGGCAGTGACGATTCGGCCAGCAGCCGCTGCCGGATCTCGGCGACCGAGGTGCGCCCGGTGGGCATGCGCTGCGGGCGCACGCTCATCACCACGCCCGTCATCGCGCCGATCAGGATCATCGTCGCGGCGAAGACCTGCCAGCCGCTCACGAGTTCACCTCCCTCGCGCCCGAGTCGACGGTGATTACCACATATTCGCAACAGGTGTTCATGATTCTCTCGTTGGATTCCGAATTACCTTGATGCAGTGAATATTTGGTTGTCGTCTATTCAGTTGTCAGGCGTATCCCGGCGGCGCCAGGTGCACCGAGACGTCGTTGCGCCCCACCCGCGCCGCCAGCAACCGGCCGGCCAGGTACCGGCCGGCCGCGTCGTCGGCGGTCCACACGCTCACGCACGGACCGGACGGATCGTTGGCCAGCGTCAGCGCGGCCTCGGCATCGGCGACCCGGACGACGGCCAGGATCGGGCCGAGCGTCTGCTGGGTCAGCACGTTCATCGCCGGGTCGGTGTCGGCCAGCACGGTCGGCTCGAACACCTGCCCGTCGGACGTGCCGCCGATGCGCAGGGTCGCGCCCTTGGCCAGCGCGTCGTCCACCTGGTCGGTGAGGTGGCGGACGTGCGTGACCGAGGTCATCGGCGCGACGCGGATGTCGTCGGGGTCGGCGGCGCCGAACGCGGCCACCTCGGCGACCAGGCGCCGCACGAATTCGTCGTAGATCGAATCGTCGACGAACACGCGCTCGATGCTGTGGCAGCCCTGACCGGAGTCGGCCAGTCCGCCCAGCGCGATACCGGCGGCCGCGGCGTCCGGATCGGCGTCGGAAAGCACGATGGCCGACGACTTGCCGCCGAGGGCGAGCCGGCACGGAACCAGCCGGGCCGCGGCCCGCAGCGCCACCACCTTCCCCGTCTCGGGGGAACCGGTGAACTGCACCGAGTCGACCGTGTCCACCACGGCCGGACCGGCCGCGTGGCCGACCACGAAATCCAGCACCGGCGGCGCGCCGACGGCGGCCCAGCCGGTGACCACGGCCCGCACCGTCAGCGGTGTCACCGCCGAGGGCTTGACCAGAACCGTGGAACCGGACATCAGCGCCGGCACCGCGTCGAACAGGGTGGATGCCAGGGGATACGTCCATGGCGACAGGACACCGACCACCGCGCAGGGGCGGTAGGTGATCGCCAGCTGCAAGGCGACGCTCGGGCTACCATGCGTACGCTGCCACGGTGCCCCGAGGAAGTCGGCGCCATGGGTGCGATGATAGTCCACCGCGTCGATGGCTAGGCGGTATTCCCGCAAAGCCGCGGCAACCGACTTCCCGGTTTCCGATGCGAGCAGTTCGACCAGCATCTCCCGGTTGCTCGACAGCCATTCCCGCAGGCGCGTGAGCCAATACACGCGACCGACGACACCCATTGCCCGCCAGTGGATTTGCGCTCGGCGTAAGGATGCGGCGACGGACCGGACACAGTCGGGAGTGTGCATCGGCAGGGTGCCCAGCGTCCGACCGTCGCCGGGTGCGGTCACGGTGATCCAGGCTCTACCGGGGGAATTCGGGTGGGTGGACAGCATTCGACTCACTCCGGGCGTGGTGGATGCGGCACGATCACTCCGCGACCGCGTGACGCCCGGGCCACCGGCACGAACGTCCGGGTCGAACGGGTACGCCGATCACGATGCGGCATGAGACAAACCGTATGGCCAACGCTATTCCGCAACCAGCGCGCAATGGGCCAGGAACCGGCGAATATCGGCCGCTCACAGCAAACTTACCGACGAGTACAGCCGCACGACTCGATCCGAGGTCTGCATCCGCGCCCGATTTGCCGACGGACGCAGCGCTTTTCGCGCCACCGCCCGGCGCGGCCGCAGGCTACCGGCCACGAAACCACATCACCCGGCGGTCGCACCGGACTGGCCGACCGACCAGGCCGTTCCGTCTCCGGAAGACCCGGCAGCCCGGATATTTCACATAGTCGAACCGGCGCCGGGCGTCGCTTCGGGGCCCAACGACGACAGTTATCGGACCGATCAGCGGATTCGGGCCAACGGAGCGCGAATCTCTGCGACGATGCGTAGGTGAACGAGCCAGCGCAGGTGCGAGCGATCAATGGTGTGGCATTGCTGGCCGACTACGCGGTGACCCGCGGGCTGGCGATGCCGGACATCTTGCGAGGCACCGGAATTCGTGAACAACAACTACAGGACCCGAACGCCGAGATCAGCCTGGACCAGGAACTCCGGCTGACCCGCAACGTGGTCACCGGGGTGCACAACGAGCCCGGCCTGGGGCTGATGGCCGGACTGCTGTGCCACCCACCGTCGTTCGGCGTGCTCGGCTTCGCGGTGATGAGCAGCCCCACCCTGCGCCACGCCGCCGATATCGGCGTGCGCTACGCCGACCTGTGGTTCACCATCGCCCGGCACGCCCTGGTGGAGCACGGCGACGAGCTGTGGCTGATCCGCGACGACCACGGCGTCCCGGCGGACCTGCGCCGATTCTCGCTCGAACGGGATTTCTCGGCGATCGCGACCATCCAGCAGGACCTGGTCCCGATGAAGGTGCCCACACTGCGGGTGGAGGTGACCGTCGAACCGCATCCGGTCTACGAGATGTTCGCGACGATGCTGGGCGTCGACAAGATCACCTTCGGCCAGCCGCGGTCGCTCATGGCCTGGCAGCGCAACACGCTGGATGTCCCGCTGCCGCAGGCGAACACGGCGACGGCGCGATTCTACGAGCAGCAGTGCGCCGATATCGTGCAGCGCCGCCGCAGCCGCGACGGGGTCAGCGGCCGGGTGCGCGACCTGCTCATCCGGCACGGCGGGGTGACCGACCAGTCCCGGATCGCCGCCGATATGGACATCAGCGTGCGCACCCTGCGCCGCCGCCTGGCCGACGAGGGCACCACCTTCCGGGAGCTGAGCAACGAGACGATCGGGATGCTCGCCGAGGAATTGCTCGTGGCGGGCCTGACCGTGGAGAACGTGGCCGACCGGCTCGGCTACTCCAGCGTCTCCGCGTTCACCGCGGCCTTCCGCTCCTGGAAGGGCCAGCCGCCGGGCCACTTCGCCCGGGTACATCGCGGGCGGGCCATCGCCCGGGTGTGACGGCCACCGTAATGAGTTCGATACTGGCTAATTAACCGCTAATCGGTCAGCTGGTTTTATTCTTCGTCAATGACATCCAGCAAAGAACGAGTTTTCGAAGGGCCGCTGCATCGACTGGCCCGCGGCGCCTGGCAGTCGCTCCTGGTCACCGGCCTCCTGTCGGTGGTCGTCGGCATCCTGGTCCTGGTCTGGCCCGGGCCGACGCTCGTGGTCGCCGGCGTGCTGTTCGGCATCTACCTGCTGGTCTCGGGCATCTTCCAGCTGGTGGCGGCGTTCGGCCCGCACGTCGGCGGCGGCTGGCGGGTGTTGTCGATCCTCAGCGGCGTGCTGTCGTTCATCCTGGCCTTCTTCAGCTTCCGGCACATCGGCGACGCGATCGTGCTGCTGGCGCTGTGGATCGGCATCAGCTGGCTGTTCCGCGGCGTCGCGGTGCTGGTCGGGAGCTCGGAGGTGCCCTCGGGGGTCGCGGGCCGCGGCTGGGCGATCTGCTACGGCATCGTGCTGCTGATCGGCGGTCTCGTGCTGGTGATCTGGCCGGTGGGCTCGATCGTGACGCTGACCTTGGTTGCCGGGTGGTGGCTGATCTTCATGGGCATCATGGAGGCCGTCTACGCCTTCCAGGTGCGCAAGGCGGCCAACCAGACTCCGAGCGGGGTCTGAGCCGGGCTCACCGCGCCGCGATGCGGAACAGTCCGGTCGTGGTGCCCTGGTACTGGGTGCCGCCGGGTGCGATCGAGCCGACCATCTCCAGCGGGTCGGCGAGCGTGGTAGCGCCGAGCGGCCGGCGCACCCGGACGGCCCCCGTGCCGGCGTCGACGACGACGTGGTCGTACGTATCCATCGGCGTGGTGCCACCATTCGGGAGGGCCGGATGCCGCTCGACGGTGTAGATACCGCCGTCGGCCGTCGACAGCCGCGGAACCGCCGCGGAGCCAACGGAATTCGTCCACCGCACCGAGCATCCGGCACCGCCCGGGTCGACGTCGACCCGGGTCATTCCGCCGGTGAATCCGGCCGACGGCGGGTCGCTGTGCCCGGAGGTGCCCGCCGGGTACGGATAACCGTAGGTACTGGCGACGAAGACGCTGCGGCCCGCGCCGATCGGCGAGTTCTCGGTTCCCCCGGCACCGGGCGGCAGCACCTCGACCTCGCACACCGGGTTGCCGGTGGCGGTGTCGAAGACCAGCAAATGCTCTCGGGGAGCGGCATTGTCGGTGATCGTCACGTACTCCGATCCGGTGCGCGGGCCGAAGAAGGTCGGCGTCGCACCGGTCCCCCAGCTCAGCTGACCGGGCTTGCGGGCGGGCCCGCGATCGTAGCCGCGCTGCCAAACCACTTGCGGGGCACCGGATTCGCTTGCACGCACCAGATACAGCGCATGTTCACCGGCGATCGCGACCCCCTCCGGGGCGGCGGCGACGCTGTTGGACACCGCCTCGCCGGGGGCGAGCGAATCGCCGCGGACCGCACCGGATTCCGGATCGAGGTAACCCATCCTGCCGTGCTCGGTCACGAACCAGATCCGGCCGTCGTGATCGGGTACCAGCGACTGCACGGCGTCGCAACCGGGCGCGCCACAGGGCTCGGTCACCGCGGCCGCAACCGAGGCGGTCCGGCGGGTGAACAGCCGCCAGGTGCCGTCGGCCGCCCGGTCGTGGCCGACCCAGGAGACGGCGTCCCCGCCGGTGGCGACCACGAAGTCACCCGCGGCATCGAGATATCCGTACACGCCTCCGAGCAGACTGCCCGCGGCCAGGGGCAGCTGTGCCAGGGGATCCCCGGTCGCCGGGTCCAGCAGGTACACCACCGGCGAGCGGGTGGCGATGCTGGTGCACAACGCCTGCGGCAGCCCGTCGCCGCCGATCAGGATGGTCGGGCAGGCGGCGCCGAGTGCGACGAACCGCGCCTCGACCGCGCCGATTCCCGGTCCCGGATAGGGGGTGGTGTCCGAGGCCGCGGCATCGCCGTGCATCGTGGCCGTCCCTGCCGGGCCCAGGTGGCCGTTCGGCGGGGCCTGCGGGCCGAACTCCGCGGTGGCCGTCCCGGCGCCGCAGAACAGCCCCACGACGACCGCCACCGCGCACCGCATGCCGAAACCTCGTAAACGCATGTCCGGGAGAGTAACGCGGCCGCATCGAACGTCTCGGAACGCCTGCGGTAATGCCTTCCGGCTGCTATTTTCGGCACAGGCCTGGTCGGTCCCTGTCGGCGCTGCGCCCCCACATCTCGGGTCTTCGCAGTGTCGCAGCGCGCCGTCAGACTGGTCGATGATCAATGCTCGGGGTTTTGACGCGCAGCGCCACGCCTGCCGGTCCGCTCGCAGTCATGTCGAGACGGCATGCAAACCGATTGGCCGACAGCGTGTTCGGGGTGGCTGCGACTGCCGTGCACCGATGATCGGGCACACCGACAACACGGGAGGATTGTCGATGATGGACCGGGGTAGCGATTCGGGTCCGATGCACCCGCCACGCAGCACACGCTTCGCGCCGCTCGGCGAGACGATAACGATGATGCGCGATCCGCTGGCGGTGCTGACCAGGCTGGCGGCGGAATGCGGGCCGGTGAGCGAGTTCCGGGCCGGCCCCAGCCGGGCCGTGCTGGTGGCCGGGCCGGACGAGATCCACGAGGTGCTGGTCACCAAGGCCGAGGAGTTCGGCCGCGCCAAGATCATGACGCTGGGATTGCTGCCGGTGCTGGGCTACGGGCTGGTCATCTCCGAGGGAGATCTGCATCAGCGCCAGCGCGGCCTGATCGGCCCGTTGTTCACGCCGCGGCTGATGACGCGCTACGTCGACACCATCGCCGGGCACGTGCGCACACACCTGGAGCGCTGGCCGGCCGACGGGCGGTTCGACGCACTCGTCGCCATGCAGCGGATGACCCACGACATCATGAGCGACCTGTTCGCCGGCGAGTCGCTGGAGGGCAACGAGGAGACCCTGGCGGCGGTCACCCGCGTCTTCGACTGGGAGATCCGGTTGATGACCAGGCCGATCGTGGCGCCGCTGTTCGTCCCGACCCGGCGCAACCGGCAGTTCCTGCGCGATATCGCCTTCATCCGCGGCCGGGCCGGCGATCTGGTCGAGGCCCGCCGCAGCGGCGCCACGACCGGCGACGACATCCTGCAGGGCCTGGTCGAGGCCCGCGACGACAAGGGCGATATGGGCTTCGACCAGCTCGTGGACGAGACGATCAACCTGTGGGCCTCGGGTATCGAGACGTCGTCCGACGCCCAGTTCTGGACGGCGTACGCCCTGTCGCGGCATCCGGAGGTGGCCGAGCGGGCGCGCGCGGAGACCGACCGCGTGCTCGGCGGGCGGGCGCCCACCGCCGCGGATCTGGCCGACCTCCCGTACTGCCTGCAGGTGTTCAAGGAGGCGATGCGGATGTACTCGCCGGCGCCGGCCTTCATGCGACAGGCGTTGTGCGACACCACGATCGGCGGCTTCCGGGTCGGGCGGGGCACGGTGGTGTTCGTCGCGCCGTACGTGATGCACCGCTCCCCCGAGTATTTCGCGCGGCCGCTCGCCTTCGACCCGGACCGTTTCGCGCCCGGCCGCAGGCCGCCGCGGCACGCGTATCTGCCGTTCGGGTCCGGCCGGCACGTCTGCGTCGGGTCCTCGCTGGCGCTGCTGGAGGGTCAGATCTTCACCGCCATGCTGGTGAGTTCCGGGACGCTGCACTTCCTCGACGGCGCGTCCGTGCGGCCCAGCCTGCAGGCCAATCTGCGGCCCGAGGGGAAGGTGTATGCGAGGTACGAGGCACACGACGTGGCGCCGGTAGGTGGTTGACCGTATGAGCCCGATCCGGATGTCGTCGTGACCGCTGCACCCTGCGAGGTCACCGGCGTGCGGGCAGGGCCGGCGGCCACCCGGATCGCGCGTGCGGCAGCGCTGCTCATCGGGGCGATCGGCGTGCTGCTGGGGCTGGTGGTCATCCGCGAGGCGTGGCAGGAGGCGCGGCTGCTGGCCTGGTGGTGGACGCCGCTGGCCGGCACCGCGGTCTTCGGCAGCTGCCTGGCCTTGGCCGTACTGGCGTTCTCGGTGCCGCTGCGCACCGTCCGGTGGCTGTGCGGGGCCGTGGCCGTCGCACTGCTCGGGTCGATTGCGCTGGCACCGTTGGCCATTCGCCAGCCCGAACTGCACAACGATCCGTTCTGGCTGCTGCGCACGGTGGCCCTGGGCGCGGCGGCCGGTGCGCTGGTGTGGCGGCCGCGGGTGGCGGCGGGTGCGCTGGTGCTCACCGTCGCCGGTGGCGCACTGGTCAACGGGATGATCCAGGGCGGCGTGCGCTGGCTGCCGTTCCTGCTGGACTTCACCCGGAATTTCGGTATCGCGGGCCTGCTCACCTGGGGGCTGATCACGGTCGTCCGGGCGGCCGCCACCATCGACGAGGAGTCCGCGCGTGCCGAGCGCGATATCGCGGAGGTGGCGGCGGCCGATGCGAAAAGCCGTGAGCGGTCCCGCTTTTCCGCCATCATCCACGACGACGTCATGTCCACCCTGCTCGACGCCTCGCGCGGGAGCGATGCCACCGCGCTCGGCCGGGAGGCACGAAAGACGCTGCGGCAGTTCGACGAGTTCCGGCGGATCGGCGAACACGGCCGTGCCCTGGATGCTTTCGGGGCGATCGGAATGTTGCGGGCGACGGTGTCGGCGATCAATCCCGGCATCACGTTCCGGTCGAAGCGGCTCACCGGATTCGCCCGGATGCAGGTGCCCGCCGATGTCTGCGACACCATCGCCTCGGCGCTGGCCGAGGCGGTCCGCAACAGCCTGCGGCACGGCGGCGGCGCCGGGCGCCGGGTGCATCGCGAGGTCACCGTGACCGTCGGCACCGGGGCGCTGCGGGTCGAAATGCGTGACAACGGTGCGGGTTTCGATACCGAGGCGGTGCCCGCGCACCGGCTCGGCGTGCGGCGCAGCATTCTCGCGCGGATGTCGGATCTGCCCGGCGGCGCGGCATTCGTCGAATCCGCTCCGGGACAGGGGACGACGGTGACCCTGGTGTGGGTGCATCAGGGCGGCGGCGATGCCCCGGCGGAGAGCGGGCCCGAGTACTCGAGCGGCGCCGGACGCTGGGAACTTCGCGGTCTGCTCGGCCTGCGCGGCCGCCAGGGTGCGCTCGTGACGGCCGTGCTGCTGGCCACCATCGCCTCGATGGCGGTGTCGAACATCCGCAGCATTCCCGCCAACCACGTCCCGATCGTGATCGCGTATGCGCTGATCGCCGTCGCCACGGTCGCGATCGCCGCGATCGATACCGATCCGCTCCCGTGGCCGGTCGCGGTGGCCATCGCGGCCGTCGGCCCGGTATCTACCGAGCTGGCCTACCACGATGTCGGCGCGGCGCAGGTGCGCGAGTTCATCTGGACGGTCTACGCCATCTCCCTGGTGCTGTGCCTGCTCGCCGTGCGCGGCCGCGGCGGGTACGCGACGGTCGGCATCGTCGCTACGACCCTGGTCGCCGCGTTCGGCATCGGACTTGGGGCACAGGCGATTTCGATGTCGATGACACCGCTGGTCATCGTGGTGGCCGGAATACTCATCGCGGCGATCGCCCGCTCCACCCTGCGGGCGCTGCGCAGGCTGGCCGACGAGTCCGCCGCCCGCGCCGCGGCCCAGGCCACCCTGCGGGCGCAGGGCGAGGAACGGGCCCGCCAGCTGGACAACCTCGACGACCGGGCCCGCCCGATGCTGGAGCGGATCGCCGGCGGCGACGGTCTCACCGATTCCGAACGCTACGAATCCCGGCTGCTGGAGGCCGAACTGCGGGACAGCCTGCGCGCGCCCACCCTGACGACCACCGGGCTGGTCGCGGCCACCCGCGGCGCCCGCGGCCGCGGCGTGGAGGTGTTGCTTCTCGACGACGGCGGCCTCACCGAAGCACCCGACACGCTGGTGGCGACGGTCGTCGAGGAGGTCGCCCAGCAGCTCGACAAGGCCAACGCCGGCGCCATCACGGTCCGCATCCTGCCGCGCGGCCGCCCCGTTCTCGCCACCATCCTGGTCGACGGCCCGGGCGAGATGCGCCGCATAGAGATCGACCACGACGGCGGGACCCGGACCCTGATCGACCACGGCTGAGCCGCCGCGCGCGGCCGGCCGGGAGCCCTCCCGAAGGTGTTGCCCGACAATGCGAGCCAACTTCGCACACGTCCGGGAGAGGGGTCGGGATGGATCGGCCGAAGCAGCAGGCGGAATCGGCGGCGGGAAAGGCGGACCCCGGCGCCACGACACACGCCCAACCGGCGCTCGGCATCGCGGCGGACAGTTCTCCGGCGTCCGGTACCGCAACAGGCGATTGCCCGGCGGCCGGCGTCGCGACGCACGACGCCGCACCGGCCGACATCGACGCACCCACCGACGACACGGCACGTACGTCGAAACACGGTGGTAGCGTGTCCGATCCGCTGGCCGCCGCGGTGGCCAACGCCTCCTTGCTCGGTATCGGATACCTGCTCGGTACCGGCTGTCTGCTACCGGGGCGGCGGGCACTCGCGGCGGGCGCCGCGCTCGGCACTCTGGTGTTCGTCATCGTGCTGGCCGCCGGTGGTGCGCCGGGGTGGTTCCAGTTCGTCGTGGTGCTCTGGTGGGCCGCGGTGGTCGGGGATGGGTGGCGGCGCGCCGGTGGGCGTGCTCGATTCCGTTGGGGCCGTGCGCGAAAGCAGCGATCGGTGGCCCTCGCCGTCACGGTTCCCGTGCTGGTGGCGGTCGGGCTACTGCGGGCCGACGCCGCGCGGATCGAGAGCCGCACCGAGGACGCCCGCCACGCCGGAAGCTGTGTGCAGGCGTCGACCGCACAGGACGAACGGTGGATCGGTCATCGCGTCGCCGATGTGGCGGCGGCCGCTCGCGGCGACGACACCGTGCGCGCCTGCCGGTTGCTCGGTGATTCGGCGAACGCCCTCGACCGGGCACTGCGCACACCCACGGCCGCCCCGGCCGACACAACCACCGCGGCCCTCCGATCCGGTTTCGCCGGTCTGGCAACGGTGAACGCGAGATTTCCCGGCCACGAGCGCATGGTCGACACGGCGCTGGACAGGTTCCTCAACCGCCTGCCCACCCCGGACAGCTGCCATACCAGCGTGATCCTCGAGTGGATGGCCCAGCAGCGGACGGGTTCACCGGTGATGGACCGGGCGGCCGCGGTTCTCCCGCAGATCGCGCCGGCGACATTGATCGGATGCGGCGACGCGCTGATGAACGCGCGCGACTGGACCCGCGCGCGGGACCGGTATCAGCAGCTGCTCGACCGCCATCCCCGCCACCAGCTCGCCCCGAAAGCCCGCGAGGGTGTCGAACGAGCCACCGCGGCAATCGAATTGGATGCCGTGCGCAAACTGCTACAGCCACCTTCCCCCGGTGCCCAACCCGCCTACTGCCGGACCCCGAAGTCCTACCGCGGCGCCGCCCCCTACGGCAGCCACCCGCCCCACCGAGCCCTGCTGTTCGGCAACGACGGCGATACGGCCCGCTTCCCGGCCGAATGGCGTGCCCGGGACGCCGCCGACGCGGTCCTGGTGATCTGCGCCGGCCCGGCGGTATTCGGCGCCCCGGTCCAGACCTGCCCGTACGCATTCGACGACGACACCTACGGGGATATGACGTTCCGGCAGCGGGCAATTCCGATCCGGGTCTTCGAAATGCGCACGGCCCGGCTCGTACTCGACACCGCGGTCGAGATCGGCGGCGCGAGTTGCCCGGACCGCATCCGGGTACACACCGGTGATCGCGAAATGTACGTCGATTCCGCCGATTCCGATGTCCGCGCGGCGTTCGATCGGCTGATCAACCCCTGAGCCCGGCCCGCTCACTCGCCCCGCGTATCCGCCGGTACCCGGGTCGTGCGTCGATCACGCCGATCCGGCCGGCGGCGGGCGACCCGACACGGCTTTCGGGAGCCCTCCCGGAATCCTCTGGTCCCATCGACAGCACACCCGAAAGGAGTCAGAAGAGATGAACATTCGATCGATCCTGTCCGCCGCGGCCACATCCCTTGCGGGACTGGCGTTGTGCTCCGCGGCCGTCACCGGTGTCTCGTCCGCCCACGCGCCGGACCCCGCCGGTACGCCGACAGTGCTCACGGCGGGCCACACCACACCGATCGCCGGTGCCGTGGCGTCCGGTTCCTCGAAGCGGTCCGAGCCGGGCTTCGACCCAGGCCCGTACTCCAGCTGGGAAGCCTGCGAGGACGCCCGCTCCCGCTACTACGACCCGGACCAGCTGGAGTGCGTCCCGGCCTGAGCGACCGCCGGACCGCGGGCGAGCGCCTCCGGCTTCGAGGGGTGGAAGCGCCACCCGCGGTTCGTGTCCTCGGAAAGATCGCCGAGAGGAAATATCGGCGAACGCGTCCTGCGGAAACTCCGCCGATAGTTCCCCGTGATCACCTGACCGGCACTCCTCCGGCCGAAGCCGCGGCCGCACGGGTGGTTTCGAGACAGCACGGAGTCGACTCGCTCCCGGATATCGGATCACCCGCTCGCCCGAATGCCGTTGCGGTGGTGCCGGAGTGGCGCGTTTCGTTAATTTGTGGTTTCACCCGACCGGGGCTGCTCGGCTTCAGCGAGCCGAATTTCGGTGGCTGCACACGACAAACGGCGAGCACAGGGCGTGTACGGTAGTGCCACAGATGCATTCGGGGCTGGCGAGCGGGGAAGCAATCGACTACAACTGGTGCGTGCAGCTGGGCGGGCAAACATTCGGGCACGGGCAGGCAATCGAACTCGTACGGCGGCTCATGCGACGCGAGCCGGACGGCCGGGCCACACGGAGCCTCAGCCACCCGGTCCTGGTCGTCGAGGGCGCCCGGGGCTACGGCAAATCGGCATTGACCGACGAGCTGATGCGCAAGCTCGACGGGAATGTGCCTTGTGCCCGGGTCGACTTCGAACGGCATCGCGATGCGACGGTTCCGGAAGTGCTGTCGGCGATCGCGTTTCAGCTGGGAAGAACATGCGAGAGATATGGCTCGCTGCAGTTCCCGCGGTTGACCATCGGGCGGCGGGTCACGCAAGCCGATCTGCCCGACGACCGCCCGGCCGCCCGGGCGGCGATCCAGCGGATGCTCGACAGTCAGGTCGACGTCGACACCATGCGGGAAATTCTCCGGGAGGCGGCCGGGGAACTCGCCACGCTGCTGGAGAACGAGCAGATCGGTGCGGTCACCCGCATTGTCGCCGGCATGGGTATCGAGCCGGTGCTACGGATTGTCCGCCGCGGCAGGTCCCTGTCGCCCGAGTGGTACGGCCACCGTGACGGAACGCGGCAGCGGGATCCGCTCGACGTGCTCGTCGATCTCAACGGCTGGGCGCGAGACGAGCAGACCCGCCAGGTCGACGAGTTGCTCACGGAGGCGTTTCTCGCCGATCTGCGCGAGAACTTCCGGAAGTCGAAGCGTGCCGTCGAGATGACACTCAACTGTGTCGTTCTGCTCGACAACGCCGACGCCGCGCTGGGGCAGAAATTCGTCAACGGACTGGTGGACGCCCGCAAGGACCGCTGGGTGCTGCACAGCGACTCGACCGACCCGCTCACCGTCGTGGCGACGAGCCGGGGCAGTCTGCTCGCTCCGATCGTCCGGGACGGCCCGCTCGACGCGGTGAGCCGGGGCCTGGCCGTCTTCACCGGCAAGGAAAGCGACCACGACCTGACCTACGACCTCCAGGGCGAGCCGAACCTGTGGTGCCTGATCACCCTGCGGGACCTGAACAAGCGGGAGGTCGGCGCGATGGTGTCGGGGCTCCCGTCGAATACGGCCGGCAGCACCGATGTGATCGGCAACCACCAGTTGATCTCGATGGTGCACGACCTCACCGACGGTCATCCGGCCTCGACCGCCGAACTCGTTGCGGCTCTGCACGACCGCCCGCTCGTCAACGGCGAGACACTCGACGTGCTGCTCGAACGTCGCGAACCCGGCGGCCCGAGTGTGGGAGATCGGTTGCGCCAGAAGTTGGTCGGAGAGTTTTCCGAAGACGCGTACTACGACATGATCACCTGCGCGGCGGCCCGGACGGCGCATCATGCCAGCCTGCTCGCCGCCCACAGCGACCTGCTCCTGGGCGGCATTCACAGCTATCGGGAAATCGAGCCGGTGTTGTGGCCGGTCCCCCGCGGCGCCGGCCCGCTCATCCTGCGCCGATTGCTATTACGGCAACTCGCGGCGAGAACCGAGGACAGACCGGCACAGTGGGAGTCGGTCTTCGGCTGGCTCCGCTCTCGCAGCGAGGAGGATGACGACGAGGTGAACGTCCTCCATTACGCCTTGGCCGCTGGGGATTTCGCGGTCACTTGCGACGGGTTGCGACGGCGGCTCGACGACGGGACGACAGATGACTGGGTGCGGCTGTTGCGTTCGGCGACCGCGATGCCCCGCCGGAACAGCGATCCGGACAAATCTCCGATGGATCAATTGCACGACGCCCTCGCCGGACCGGCTCAGCCGCAGCCGATCACCCGGTTGGTGGTCGCGAACTGGATCGCCGCCGATCCGTTCGTCTCGAATCGCCGCCGCTCCCTGCATTGGCAGATCGCGGCCGACTACGACGTCGTTGCCGGTCTCGCCACGGGTGATCCGGTGCCACTGCTGAAAGAGGCCGACGATCATCGAAGAACAGCCGAGCTGTGGAGTTGAGCGCCCGTGATCGATAACAGTTCAGGTGACATGGTTCCGCCGCCGCCGGCGGGCACGTGGCCCCGGATTCGCATCCGGCTGCGCAGGCACAGAATCGCGGTCGCGCTGGGCCTGGTCGTCGCGGTGGTCGTCGCCGGAGCCGCCTATCGGTTGTCCGAACGCGACAACACCTGCGGGCATTCGGGTTCCGGTGTGCGGCGGATCGATGGTGAGTGCGTCGGAGTTACCGACGGCAGCTTCGCCTTCGACGACGCCTATACCGGCATTCAACGAAAGATCGCCGCGGAGAACGCGGCGGTGAGCGGTTCCGGGAACACCGTGACCATCGCGCTGCTCGACCCGCTGACGGTCGACGCGACGTCGGCGAATACGCCCGCGATGATCCTGAACGAACTCGAAGGTGCGTACACGGCGCAGATGCGGATCAACAGGACCGCGGCTATCGACGATCCACGGCCGCTGGTCAAGGTGGTCCTGGCCAACTGGGGCAGCCACGAGTTGCAGTGGAAACCGGTGGTCGAGCAGTTGGAGGGCATGGTCGACGATCCCGAGCCGCTGGTGGCGGTGGCCGGGCTGCGGCTGTCCACCGTCCACACCGAGTCGGCGGCCAAGCATCTCGCGGAGCACAACATCCCGATCATCAGTTCCATCGCCACCGCCGACCAGCTCAACTACGGTGCGATTCGCGGCTTCGTCCGGTCCGCACCACCCAATACCGAATACGTCGAGGCGCTGTACACCTACGCTCGCAACAATCCCGAATTGGATTCGGCGATGCTGGTGTACGACTCCAACTCCGACGTCAACGACGATCCGGGGACGACCTCCGGTGCGGACCTGTTCACTCGGTCACTGCGAGAGGACCTCGAACAGCGCTTCGCGGATCTGAACAAGTATCGCTCGCAGAGCTACCAGGGTGTGTCCGGCCCCAAAGCATCGAGTCCCAGTTTGTTCACCAACGTCGTGCACAACATTTGCGGGACCGAACCGAAGGTCGAGGTCGTCCTGTACGCCGGCCGCGTGGTGGACTTCAACAACTTCCTCCAGGCGATGTACGCCCGGGTCTGCGTGGATACACCGGTCACCGTGCTCGGCGCGAGCGGCGACTTCGGGGCGCTGCAACTTCGATCGCAGGAAAAAGATCTGCGCGAGAAGAACATTCGTATCGCCTATGCGACGGAGACCGACCCCCAGGGGTGGCGACAGAATGCGAAGGATACGCCGAAGCACTTCGGTGAATTCCTCGACATGTTCCGCAGGCTCGGATTCGACGAGGCCCATCTCGACGACGGTGGCGCCATCTCCACTCACGATGCCTTGCTCATCGCCGCGAAGGCGGCACGGCTTTCCGCCCGCGCACAACCCGGCGAACAGCCGCCGACTCACGAGGACGTACTCAATCAGCTGCTGAACCTGAACATCCAGAACAAGGTTCCCGCCGCCTCCGGCGATCTCGAGTTCAGCTTCCGCGGCGCGGACAGCGGCAACCCCAGCAACAAGCCGATCCCGGTAATCGAGGTCCCCTCCAACGCACCGGCGCAAACCATCGACGTCCACTACACGAAATGACCCGCGGATTCGCCTCCGCCAGTCACTTCAGCGACACCTTCCGCGGCATGTTCGGACTCACCGCGCGACGGCGATGCTGTCGTAGGGCGCCGAGATCGTCGCCGTTCGTTCCTCGGTGGCTTGACCTTGTCACTGTGATAAGGCGTTCACTGGCCGTCGGAGGTGGTCCCCATGAACACGACGCACAGGAACACGCAGGACACGCGGCTGCTCGAGGCGCTGGCCGCCGGGAACTCGTCGACCAGGCTGAAGGCGGCCCTGGCGGCCGGAACGCATCCCGACGCCGGTGACGTCGACGTGCTCGTGGAGCGGTGCGCGGTCGAACCGGACTTCTTCGTGCGCGACATGCTCACCTGGGCGCTGACCCGACACCCGGCGGAGGTGACGGTTCCGAAGCTCCGCGCGGAACTGCGGTCCGGACGCGCGCAGGCCCGCAGCCAGGCAGTGCATACGCTGTCCAAGATCGGGGACAGGACGGTGTGGCCGGCGATCACGCGGTCGCTGCTGCGGGACGCCGACGACGAGGTCGCGCGGAGCGCCTGGCGCGCCGCCGTCGTTCTCGTCCCCGAGGAGGAGAAGGATGGGCTGGCCGCCGAGCTGGCGACCCAGTTCGGCCGCGGTGACCGGGAGGTACAGCTGAGTCTGAGCCGTGCCCTCGTCGCGCTCGGCGAGGTGGCCGAGCCGGTCGTCCGCACGGCGACGGCGAGTCGCGACCCGGAGGTCAGCGCGCACGCGGCCGCCACGGAGCGGCTGCTGCACGATCCGGACGCCGGATTCGACCTCGCCGTCGACGCGGCGCGGCGGGTCGCCGCGCTCGGACCGGATCGAGAGGAGACAACCGCGTGCTGATCGGTGAGGTGGCGCGCCGCTCGGGGGTGAGTGCCCGGATGCTCCGGCATTACGACTCCCTCGGGCTGGTGCGGCCGACGGGCCGCACCGTGGGTGGCTACCGTGAGTACTCCCCCGACGACATCCGGCGGATCTTCCACGTGGAGGGCCTGCGGTCGCTGGGGCTGTCGCTGCACCAGATCGGACGTGCCCTCGATGATCCCGGATTCACGCCGTCCGCGCTGGTCGGTGACCTGATCCGGAAGACCGAGGAGCGGGTGGGCCGGGAGCAGGAGCTGCTCGAGCGGCTCCGCACGGTCGACGCGGCCGAACCGTCCGGCTGGCAGGACGTCCTGCGCCTCGTCGAGCTGCTGCACGGACTCGGTTCGCAGTACGCCGCGCGGCGGCAGCAGGCCGTCCTGGCCCCGGCCGAGGACGTCTCCGCGCCCGCCGAGCTGCTGGCCGAGGCGATCCTCGCCGAATCCGACGCCAATGTCGCCGGGGCCCTGCGGTGGGCCCTCGCGCGGGCCGACGGTGACGCCGTAGCGAGCCTGGCCTCCGGCCTGGACTCCGGCGATGTCGCGGTCCGGCGCCGCGCGGTCCAGGCGCTCGCCGAGCTGGCGGGCGACGAGGCGACCGCGATGCTCACCGGCGCCCTCGAGGATCCGGACACGGCGATCCGCAGGCAGGCCGCCTTGACGCTGGGGGCGCGAGGCGTGACCGAGGCCGTGCCGACACTCGTCGGCACGGTGGTCGAGGGCCCGAACGATGTCGAAGCGGCCGAGATCCTGGGCATGCTGGCCCGGGACGCGCAGTGGGCCGACCGGATCATGAGTGCGCTGACCGGCGAACTCGACACGCACACCACCGATTCCGCGGTGCGGATGCGACTGACCCAGGCGCTCGCCGAGATGCCGGGCACCCTCGCGCTCGACACCCTGCGGCAGCTGGCGCACGACGAGGACCGATCGGTGGCGCTACTCGCCGCAGCCCTGGTGCAAGCGCTCGACACCACAGACCGGTGAGCCACGGATCGGCCGGTCGGTTTCCGCCGACCTCGAAACAGGCGACAGTCGTCACCCGGCAACGGTTTACGCGAGCCGGGCGACGGCGGCGAATTCGCAGTACCGCTCCGGGTCGTCGTCGATGTCGTCGGGGTGGTCCGGCCGCCATTCCGGGGCGTGCACGAGGCCCGGCTCGAGCAGGTCGAAACCGTCGAGGTAGCTCGCGATCCGGTCGCGGGAGCGCAGCCGGATCGGCGTGGGCATCGCCTGGGAGAGTTCCTCGATGCCGCGCACGCGTTCGGCGGGGCCCTCGTCGGACAGGTGACTCAACGCCACATAACTACCGGTGGGGAGCTTTCCCCGCAGTCGCGCGAGACTGGACTGCGGGTGGTCCTCGTCGCCGATCACGTGCAGCAGCGCCACCAGCAGCACCGCGACCGGGCGGGTGAAATCGATCAGCCGGGTGACGTCGGGGTGGGCCAGGAGGGCATCGATCCGGTTGAAGTCGGCCTGCACGACCGCGACGGCCGGGTGGTCGGCGAGCAGGGCGCGGCTGCACTCGACGGCCACCGGGTCGATGTCGGCGTAGACGATGTGCGCGGCGGGGTTGGCGGCCAGCGCGATCTCGTGCACGTTGCCGGCGGTGGGGATGCCCGAGCCGATGTCGAGGAACTGGTCGACCCCGGCGGCGGACAGGAACCGCACCGCCCGCTGCAGGAATGCCCGGTTGGCCTGCGCGACCAAGGCGATGTCGGGCCAGACGACGCGCGCCTGATCACCCAGCGCGCGATCGACGGCGAAGTTGTGGACGCCGCCCAATTGGTAGTCGTAGACCCTGGCCGCCGACGGCACGGTCGGGTCGATCGTTTCGGGTAGCCAGTCGGAGGATTCGACGTCGATCATGTTTTTCCTTCGGACGCTGGGTGATTATCGGGTGGCTCTGCGCCGGGTCGGCTGCGCCGCGGGCGGCGGCGGGACGCGCGCCGTGGCCTTCGCGCGGTACATCTGCGCATCGGCCGCCTGCAGCAGGCGGCCCGGGTCGGCGGCGGCCGGGCCGACGGTGATGCCGATGGACGCCGATACGGCGAATGCGTTGCCGCCCACAGTGATCGGGGCATCGAAGGCCGCGCGCAGCCGCGCGGCCACGCCGGCGACGGCCAGCTCGTCGGTGGGCGGCCCGATGAGCACCACGAATTCGTCGCCGCCGAGCCGCCCGACAAGATCGCCGTCGCGGACCGCCGCGCGCAGCCGGTCGGCGACGATGCGCAGCACCGTATCGCCGACCGGATGTCCGTGGCCGTCGTTGATGGTCTTGAAGTTGTCGAGATCGAGCAGGCAGACGCCGAGCCGGTCCACGGCGGCGGCCAACTCGGCCAGGCGCTCCGTCACCAGCAGCCGGTTCGCCAGACCGGTCAGCGGGTCGAGCCGGGCCTGCAGGTACAGCCGCTGCCGCACGGCGTCGAGCACGTGCCGCTGGGCATTGCCCATCGCCTGCTGAATCGCGTTCTGGCCCTGCATGATCCGCTCCCGCTGCGCGGTCGCGAAGCCCTGCCCGAACGCGCCGACCAGCAGCGCGGACCGGGCGACCGCGACATCGCGGTCCAGACCGGCCAGCCCGGGCAACCGCGCCAGCACGTGCGCGGTGGCGATCAGCGCCATCGGATCGGTCAGCTTGATGCCGGCGACCGTCCCCCCGGCCCGGCGGCCCGCCTCGACCGACGGCTCGTCACCGGCTGCGACCGCCGCATCCATCTCTTCGATCAGGCCCTGTAGCAGCCGCACCCCCTCCGCGGTGGTCACCGCCGTGAAGCTGGTGGACCGGATCGCCGCCCACCACCGCCGCGCCAGTGCCTGTGCCCCCACACGATCCACGCGAATCCTCAACTCTCGGAGCGCCATCCGGCGCACGCCGACATCCGTTGTGTCACATCCCCGACCGCCTGCGGTGCCAGCATAACCCGCCGCACCGACAACAGGAATGCGACAATGACAAACCAGGAATCGACCCCCTGCCGATACCGGCGGGATCGCGGAACAGCCTCGGAGCGTGCGCATGCCATCCGATATCGACGGACCGATGCCGCTGCGGCGCCTGCGCCTGTGGATCAGCGCGTTCCTGCCCGCACCCGCGCTGACCCGGGCGACTGTGCCCGCCCCGCCCGCGGCGCCGGGTGGCTCGATGATCTGCGTACCGACCTCCGCGGGCGGCCGCCGATGCTTCCTCGGCGACGACCGCGGCTACAGCACCGACCCCGACGCCCCCGCCCGCATCCACTCCCGGCTGCTCCTCACCGGCCTGCACACCCCCGATCCGGTCGTCGCGCAGCAGTGGCACCGCTGCGGCGAAAGCGTCGAAATCCGGCCCGACAGCGGCACTGTGGTCGCCCGCGCCACCGCCGCGACCGACCGCGTCGCCTTCGAACCTCTCCGGATCGGCCGCACCGGCGAGGTCATCATCGAGTACCACGCCGCGGCCGCTCTGCCGCTGATCGCCGGCGCCCCCGACATCACCATGGCCGCCACCTTCATCATCGACCCCGCGCACCGCCGGTTGCGCTGCACCGGCACCGTCGACAGCTTCCCTGCCTTCGAGTCCTACGCCGCGGCCGGCGACGCGCCCCCGGTCACGCTGTTCACCTTCGACCCGACCACCCCCGCCGCACTCGCCGACGACCTGCGCAGACCGGTGGATGTCACCGTCGGTTTCGATCCCGTCGCACCGAAACACCAAGCACCCGAGGGTCATTGACGCACGGACGCGGCACAGCAACACTCCGGAACCACCGGGCGCGGTGTCGGCGATCGGCCTGCCCACGACCGGCATGTCCGACGGAACGTGTCCTCGGAGGAATGCGAACGGCGGCATACTCACCCACGCGCTGCCCCGGTGGCTCGACAACGACCGGCCCTTGCCCGCGCACGAACTCCGCGCACCGCGTCGCTCTCACCGGCGCTGCTGTCGCCCGGGCCACCGATGCCACGCCCGCCTGCGAGCCGCACAGCGGAACACACCTGTACCCGCTTGTGCTGCGGCACAACCGATTGTCGTGCGCACATCCGCGACTGCACGACCCGCCGCCCCGGTTCCGCAAACCCCGGGTGATCGCCTCGCGGGCAGTCCCTGATTGCCGAGCCCCGGCGGATCCGGCACTCCCGCGCCGGTCCGCCGGGCACCCTCGAGGCAGCCCTCAGGCGGCTGCGCGCCCCGAATCCACCGTGGCCGCAATGGCATTCGCCAGTTCCGCGCCCTTGACCTCGAAATGACGGGCGAAGTACGACGTGTGCTCGCCGTGCTCGTGGAAGTGATGCGGGGTGAGAACCGCGGAGAACACCGGCACATCGGTGTCGAGCTGCACCCGCATGAGCGCGTCCACCACGGTAGACGCCACGAACTCGTGCCGGTAGATGCCGCCGTCGGCGACGAGCGCACAACCGGCGAGCGCCGCGTAGCGGCCGGTGGACGCCAAACGCTTGATGCGCAAAGGGATTTCGAAGGCGCCAGGGACCTCGATCACGTCGATGTCGGTGAATCCGCGCTCCAGGAGCCCGGTGCGGCAGGCCGCTACGGCTCGATCGACGATATCGGCGTGCCAGCGTGCGGCGACGAGGGCGATGCGGTTCGATTCGGGTGACATGTGTTCCTCCTGTTCGCTATGTCACCCAGGGCACAGCGGACAGGAACATCCACGGCGGGACGCCCGGTACCGCGTTCTCTTTCATCCGGACTGTGACCGTCGGCTCCGGGATCGCACCGGAATCTGCTCGACCCACGGCGTCCGACGACGCCGTGGCGCTCGCGGGCTCGTGCATCCGGACCGTCCCGGACGCCATTACCGCCGGTGGGGAGTTCCACCCCGCCCTGAGAACGTCTACGGATCGGACTGTAACCCATGCCGCCGGAGTCGGCGCAACCGCCGTTCCCGTTCTCAGTGCCGCCGGCTCACCATCTCGGCGATCCAGACGGGCGCGAACGGAGACGTGCAGCCCGGAGACGTCGGATAATCCTCGAGCACCTGCAGGCGCTCGCCGATGTCGATGGCGCGAGCGCGGTGGCCGGGATGCTCGATTCCGATCTGGGCCAGGCAGTGGTTCATGGCCCACTGCAGGCGGTCCGGGGCGTCGGCCATCTCCGCCTCGATGATGTCGAGCAGCCCGGCGAGGTCGAGTCCCTCGGGGCGCTTCGCCACGCGCTCGGTGGTCAGCGCCCAGCCGGCACTCGCGACCACCGGATCCGGATCGCCGAACCAGGCCGGGCGCAGCTGTTCGGCGTGCGGGCTCTTCTTCACCACGTAGTTCACCAGCCAGTCGTGCACCTTGGGTGTGCGGGCCTCGCGCAGCATGGTGTCCAGCTCGTCCCGCTCGAACGCCTTCGGCCGGCAGATCAGCAGCGCCAGCAGCCGCGCCGCGGTATCGCCCGTCGCCCAGAGCCCGCGCGCGAGCTCCTGCTGCGTCTTCAGCCGCTTCGCGACCGCGCGCAACTTGGTGAGGTTCACGCCGTGATCGTCACCGTGCTTCTCGTTCACCGCACGCACCTTCGGGTCCTCGAGCCCGGCCAGCTCGGCCATCACCTCGGCCACCATCACCTCGGCCACCGTCGTCTCGGCCACCGCACCCTCCTGTCCACGTGAGAGCCCCAGCCTACGAGACCACCGTGGACCCGGTCGCTCAGCGCCGCCGCGCTGATGCTTAAAAAATTGTGTGCATCTACTTCAAAATTATTATGCTACTCTCGCCGAGAGGGAGCCGACGATAGGAGGGGAATCGTGACGACACCAGTTGTGGACCCGGAAATCCTTACGCTGCAAGCGTTGTCGTCCGGTATCGGCACGGATGTGCGGCACGGTTTCGTCTCGGTGGACGGGCTGCGCATCCACTACGCCGAGGCCGGCACGGGGGAGCCGCTGATTCTCGTGCACGGGTGGCCGCAGCACTGGTGGGAGTGGCGGCATCTACTCGGCCCGCTGGCCGAGCGATACCGGGTGATCTGCCCCGACATTCGCGGGCTCGGCTGGTCGCAGGGATCGGTCCGGGGCTACACCTTCGAGCGGCTGGCACGGGATCTGGTCGATCTCATGGATCAGCTCGGCATACGCCGGGCTCGGCTGGCCGGGCGGGACTGGGGGCTGGTGGCGGGCTATCGCGCCTGCCTCGACCGGCCCGATCGGTTCGAGCGGTTCGCCGCCCTGGCCGGCGTGCACCCGTGGACCGCCGACGGCGTCCGGCCGTCCGTCGTCTCCGCGCCCTGGCATATCTATCTTCTTGCCCTACAAGGTAATTCGCACCGACTGCAGGATCGGCTCAGCAGGCGAAGCCTGCACGCATGGCGCCACCACGGACGCTTCACCGCCGAGGAGGTCGAGGTGTACCAGCGGCGGATGCACACCCCTGACGCATACGCGGCGACGACATCCTTCTATCGCAACGTGGTGACACACGGGATTCCGTACTTCCTGCGGCACTACCGCACGCTCCGGCTGCGGGTACCGACGCTGCACCTGAACGGCGCGCAGGACCCGCTCGCCCGGGGAATCCCGCACAGCTACACCGGCTACGCCGACGCCATGCACCTCGAGATCATCCCGGACTGCGGACATTACGCCCCCGAGGAACAACCGCAATGGCTGACCGCGCGACTGCTGGACTTTTCGGCTAGAGCCACCGAGTATGGCCGACCCGCAGACCATCGCCGCGCGAGAATCATCGCCGTGCTGCCGACGGCCGCAGAGCGGCGTTCACGAGCCGGGCGAGAGCGGGCGGCCGAGCAGGCGGCGGCCCTCGTCCAGGAAACCGTGTGCGCGGTAGTAGTCGAACAGGTGGCCTACGTCCCGGCCGTTCGGCGCCACGACCAGCTCCAGGTACCGGCAGCCGCGCTCGCGCGCCCACACGGCGCTGTCGTCGATGAGCCGGCCGCCCAGCCCCCGGCGCCGGGCCACCGGCACCACGAAGAGATCCTCCAGTTCGGCGACGAGCCCATTCTCCAGGCCGAAACTCGTTGTGGTGACGGCAAATCCGAGCAGTCGATCCTCCGACCGCAGCACGGCGACGCGCGCCGCGGGCGACGTGAGCAACACCGACAGGTTGCCGCGCAGCGCATGCTCGCCGGTCTCGAAACCGTCCTCCGCGTAGAACGCCACGGCGAGCGGCAACACCCCGTCCAGATCGGCGGGACCAGCGGCACGCAGGATCACCGGTGCGAGCGTCATACCGTCAGTAAACCCGACTCGGATGCCATCCTGGGTGGGCGTAGCAACGAATTCCTGGTATCACTCCGCGCTCCACCCCAGTGGAAGGACTGCCATGGAGATCTCCGCATTCCTGGACCGGAAGCTCGCTCGCCGCTTCACCACCCTCGACGCCGACGGCAACGGAGTGATCGAGCGTGACGACTACATCCTGTCGGCCACCCGGCTCGCCGACGAGTTCGGGCACGCCGCCGATTCAGCGCAGCGGCAACGGATGATGGCGCTCTGCGAGCAGCTGTGGACGCTGTTGTCGCAGGCCGCCGACGCCGACGGGGACGGTAGGATCACCCTCGGCGAGTACAAGTCCGCCTTCGTCGACGGCCTCCTGGTCACCGAGGAGAGCTTCGACGCGGGGTACCGGCCGCTGATGGAAACCATCGTCGCCATCGCCGATGTCGATGGTGACGGCAAGCTCGGCGAGGACGAGTACGTGCGATGGGCCGGCGCGTGGATGGGCCTGACCGCACCGATCGCCCGCGACGCGCACCGCCGATTGGACACCGACGGCGACGGCGTGGTGACCGCCGACACCATCCTCACCGCCGTCCACGACTACTACTTCGACGACACCCCCGGCAGCGTCGGCAGCTGGTTCCTCGGCCCCCTGGACGGCGACTGACGAAATACCGCCTCCGAACGGATATCACGCGTCCGCGGTGACGCCGACCCGTGCATCAAGGCCGCCCCAGGTGGCGAGTTCGGGAACTTTCTCCGGTGAATTCGACTCGTCCGCAGAGCGGGCCGGGAGCCTTACGTGCTATCGGCCCGCAGCAGATCCTCGACGACGGATTCGCCGGCCCCGATTGCCGGAGACGTCGAATACCGTGGGTTATGTTGTGCCCATACGACATTGCCGACCATCCAGTGCCGCATGGATCGGCGACAGGGGACGCCTTGCGCAAGAAGGATGTTCGGGTGGCCGCTCGACGCCGGCTGTGATCATCGGCTTCCCGAGGCGCGGGTCTGTTACCGGTTGCGGCGGGAACTGTGGCCGCGCCCGTCACTGCCCGGGTTGGTCGCGCGGGTCCGGGCTGTCGGCGGGTTCGACGTGTGGGTCGGAGAAAACCGTGGCGGTGGTTGCTCGGGCGGCGGCCCGGTCGTCGACGCGGAGGGCGTAGGTGCCTCGGTCGGGGTCTACGGCGACGAGGCCGTAGGCAGTGTCGACGTCGGAACGGGTCAGGTGCAGCGCGCACAGGGCGTCGTCCAGGGTCGCGCCCGGTGGGAGCTGGACGGTGAGCAGCCGCATGGTCACCACGCTACGCGCGTGCGGTCGTCTGCCGCAGCGCCGCGAGAACCCCTGGGGCAGAGGTGATTCCGTACCCGTAGTCGTAGTCGAATTCCGCGGCGCCGGGGCGGGTGGCCGCGCCCTGGATGATCGATCGCAGCTGGGCGGGTGAAACCGCGGTGGCCGGATACTCGGTGCGGAAGGCCGCGATCAGACCCGCGGCCGTGGGGCAGGCCGCCGAGGTGCCGGTGTCGGGGGTGCCGGCGCCGAACGCCGTCGAGCCGAGGAAATGGGTGTAGGCACAGACGTCCGGCTTGCGGTCGGTCAGGCGGCCCGGGCCCTGCGACGAATAGCCCACCCGCTGATTGTGAATGTCGACCCCGCCGATGCTGAGCACGCCGGGATGCGAATTGGCACCGGTGATCGGCCGATCCGCATAGGCGCACCGGCCGTCGGGGCAGTCGCGCCCGCAGTTCCCGGCGGCGAAGAGGATGTCGGCACCGGCCGAGCCCAGCGAGCCCACGATGACGTTGAACGGATGGGCCGGGTTGTCCGAGTAGTTTCCGGGATCGCCGACCGGGAAGTCCGTCTCCGAGGAGAACATGCCCCAGCTGTTGCTGACCACCAGGGCCCGGGTCGCCGGCGGCTGCTCGGTGAGCACCGTGCGCAGGTGCGCGTAGCCGGCCAGCGCGTCCGACAGCAGCCCGTCCATGGCCGAGCCGCCCTGCCGCGAGCTGAGCAGTACGGGGAGGTCGAGGAAGGTGGCCGCGGGCGCGGCGATCGTCGCGTCGAAGGCGCACATGGAGCCGTGCTCCACCGGGAACCTGCCCGCGGTTCCGTCGACGCCCGGCGGATTCCAGCTGCGCGCCGCGTCCACGGTGATGTGGCCGCCGCGCACTCTGTCGACGTGTGCGGCATTGATACCGGAGTCGACGATCGCGAGCGCCACTCCCCTGCCGTCGAGCCCGGCCGCCGTCAGATCGGCGACGTGCAACCCGGACTCGACGTCGTGCCAGGTGCCGACCGCCGAATCATCGCCGCACGTGATCACCGGCTCGATGCGTGGATCGGCGAAAACGCCGAGGACGCCCTCGGACTGCCGCAACGCGGCCACGGCGCTCTCGTCGTCCTCGACCTCGCCGCGAACGTATATCGAATCCGGTTGCGGCTCCGGCGAAGGCTCGCCCGCTCCGGTCAACTCGATACCCGCCGGAACGACGACGGGCCGGTAGTCGCGATCGAGCGCGAATCCGGGCAGCTCACCGGGAATGAGGTCGGCGGCGGTCACGGAACCGGCGGCCGCCGGGACCACGCCGGCGGTCGGTCGCAACTGAAGCACTACGCGCATCCCGCCAGTCTGCCCCGATCACCGTCGGTGTGCTCGCCGAAGTTCAGGGCAACCGGATACGGAGGGCGTACAGGCGGGTGATCTGATCACTGTTCTCATTGTCGTCACTGACCAGATACAGCAAGCGTGAGCCCTGCTCCGGTCCCGACGTCACCTCGGGGCCTACCGCCATGCCTTCGACATTGTCCAGCAACGGATTCGGCTGATCCTGCTTACTGTCGACCACGCCCGGGCTACCCGCGGGGCAGTCGCCGAGGTCGAACACCTGCGTACTGTGCACGAACATATCGGCCGGAGCCTCGGCCAGCGTGGGAGTGTCCGTGACGTCCTTGCTGCCGGTGAGATTCAGTTCGGAGATCCGCACCGTGTTGCCGAACCCCTCGACGAACTGCCGCTCCAGAGTGAGCAACCGGTCCGGCCCGACCGCGGCCAGGTCCGCCAAGTTCAGCCCGGTGCTGGGCTCGTAGGCGTACTGACGGTCCGGGATGTAGGTTCCGCCCGGCTCGCCGTAATAACGCTGGATGCGCAGACGGTTTCGCCCCGCTTGGTCGCCGTCGCCGGTCAGCGGCGCCTCCCACCCCGCGAAGAGATACCGACCGTCGGCGGTGGCGGTCAACGACTCGATGGTGCGGCCGCGCTGAGCGCCGCCGACGGGCTGTGTTTGCAGCTTCTCGGGGACCGGGAGGGGATTTCCGACCTCGCGTCCGTCGGTGCGCCGGAACCTATGAATCGTCGGACCGTCCTCGGCACTCACCAACATCGTGTCGGTGCCGGGCTCGATGACCATGCCCTCTCCGTCGATCACATTGCCGAACGGCTGACCGTACAGATTGCCCTCCGCGTCGCGCAGCGTCAGCGCGGTGTCGGCGCGGAGATCCAGGTCGTCGGGCTTGCCCAGTTCAACGGGGAACACACGGCCGGAAGCGTTGTCCGTGAGGGCGAGCACCTTCGATTGGTCGGTGAGGGCGAGCGCCGACAGTCCCGATATTCGCTCACCTCGCACGTCGGCCTTGTCGAGCTGATCGGAATAGTCGAGCAGGGTGGCGTTCGCCGAACAGGCACCGGCCGCCGGCGCAGGGTTTTGTCTGTGCCAGACATCGATGGCCGGCTGCACGACCAGCCCACCGGCAAATCCCAGCACGACCGCCGCGGCCAGGCTCAGCCAGCGCAGGATCCGGCGGGGCGGCGGCGCCGCGCCCCCCACCGCGGGTGCGCTCCTCGTCCGTGCGACGTTGTGCGCGAAAAGCAGTGCGCCGACCTGGTTCTGATCCTGTTCCTGCGGCTCCGGACCGCTCTTTCGCTTCAGCCGGCCGCGCACGGTCTGGAAGATCGTGCCGAGCCGGAGCATGGGCTGTGTCTCGTCGGGGATGCCGTTGCGGAGGACGTCGACCAATTCGCCTGTGAAGACGGTGCATTCGTGGGCGTGCGGGGCGAGGGCCTTGCGGTTGGCCGCGGCCGAGCACATCAGGTACGAACCCCGGACGTCGTCGATGTCGGCGTCGGCCCGGATGTCCTCCACGGATGCCGCCATCACGCCCTCGATGGCGGTGCCGCTGTAGCAGCAATCGAGAATGATGATGACGCGCTGCGCCTGGCGGCCGTCTTTGATCGCCTGCTTGACATCCTTGTAGCGGACCGCGGTTTCCGATTGTCCCGGAACGGAACCCGGCAGTGCCAGATACAGCTCGTTGGCGTCGAGATTCTTCAGGCCGTGCCCGGAGTAGTAGACGATCAGGGTGTCGGTGGCCAGTTCGGACATTTTCCGAATCGGCCGGATCAGGTCGGCGGGTGTTCGCGGGTTGGGCACGACGCGCAGGCGGTCACGTTCGATGCCCCAGATGTCCTCGTCCTCCAGCACGTCGGACAGCTGCTCGAGGTTGTTGGAGACGCCCCGTAGCGTCGGCAGGTCCGAGGCGTCGTAGCGGTCGACGCCGATGAGCACGCAGGCGGAGTTGGCCGGGTCGATGCGCCCCGCCGGGGCCGTGGCAGCCGTTTCCCTTGCCGCATCCGGCTTCTCGGCGGGCATCCGCGACGGTTCGGAATTTCGTAGCGCATCGACGACCTGCTCGGCGGCGCCTCGATGCTCGTCGGGGACGACGACCCGGATGTCGGACGGCCGGTTCAGCGCGTGGCGCCAGGCTTGGACGGCGACCGCCAGCTGACCCACGCCCACGCCCGCGGACACCGCCGCCAGCACGACCTCGGCAGCGCCCAGCTCACCCGGCCGCACCGGCTCGGCCGGAGCCGAAATGCGCACGTGCCGTTGTAGTTCGGGATCGGCCGTCAGATGCGTGTACAGCGTCCGAAGGTCGTCGCGCGAATTGTCGTTGCCTTCCCGAGCTTCGAACCTGAACTCGATGTCCATCTACTCCCCGGTCAGGACTTGATGAGGCTTATCAGTAGGAACTCCCCGGAACGGTGTCCACTATGGCATATCCGGCCGACACCGGCGTGGACCTCCGAAAACTGGTCGGTCTCCCGGCGCAGCGGTGCTCCTCAGCACAGCGCCCCTCAGCACCGCACCTCTCAGCACCGCACCTCTCAGCCCCGGTCCGCCCGCAGACCGTCGAGAACGAAGGGCAGGGACTCGCGCCAGGCCGCGGGTCCGGCGTTGTCGCCGAGGAGAGAGAGTGCCCAGAGCAGGTGTGCCACATTCTGATCGGTGGCGTCGGGGCGCAGCAGCCCGGCACGCCGGACTCGGTCCAGCACGGCCGAGAAGTGCGTCATACCGCGCACGCACGCCTGGACCAACTGCGCCGCGGCGGGGTGGTCGCCGGTGAACGCCTCGAGCAGGCCGCGGTCGTTGGTCATCTCGGTCAGCATGTTCTCGATGAAACCGGTGAGGGCGAGCCACGGATCCGGTTCGGCCGCAGCCTGTTCGGCGAATGCGTCGATCGCGGACAGGCGGGGCGGCAGGAGGGCGTCGAGCAGGGCGTCGCGGGTGGGGAAATGGTTGTAGAGGGTGCCGATGCTGACGCCGGCGCGGCGCGCGATCTCCTCCAGCGAACCCGCCAACCCCTGTTCGGTGAACACCCCGGCCGCCTCGTGCAGGAGCCGCTCGCGGTTGCGGGCCGCGTCGCGGCGCATCGGTCGGGTCACGGAAGGCATTCTACAAAACTTGAGGAGCCCCTCAACCTAGTGCTAACCTGCGAACGAAAATGAGGCACCCCTCAACATTCTGGAGGACCGCAATGAGCACACCTGTCGCCGTGATCGTCGGCGTCGGCCCCGGCCTGGGCATGTCCATGGCCCGCCGTCTCGGCCGGGAAGGATTCCGAGTCGCCCTGATCTCCCGCGGCGCGCACCGCCACGACGCCTATCTCGCCGACCTCGCCGAGCACGGCATCGAGGCGACCGCCTATGCCGCCGACGTCACCGACGCGGACCGGCTCGGCGAGGTGCTGGCCGAGATCGCGACGCTCGGCGACATCGAGATCGCCTACTACGGCCCCGGCCCGACGCAGCCGATCGTCCCGATCACCGACATCGATGTCGCCACGGCGCAGGCGGCGTTCGAGTGGGTCTGGCCCGCGGTCCAGGTCGCCGGGGCGGTCCTCCCGGGAATGCTGAAGCGCGGAACCGGCGGGCTGCTGTTCGCGGGCGGACTGTCCGGCGTCCGTCCCATGCCGATGCTCGGCCAGCTCGCCCTGGCCGCCGGGGCCCTGCGCAACTACGCGCTGACCCTGCACGCCGCCATGACCGACCGCGGCGTCTACGCGGGCACCCTCACCATCGGCGGCTTGGTCGAACGCGGCGACATCCACGCCATGGTCACCGCCGACCCCACCCAGTTCGGTGCGGCCCAGGGACATACGCTGAACCCCGACGAGATCGCCGACGCCGCATGGGAGATGTTCCGTGCCCGGACCGAGGCGGAGCAGGTGTTCGATGTACTGGGTGACTGAACATTCGCTCCACCGATCGCCGCGGGACCCGTGCGTTCGAAACCTGGCGTGAAAGCAACCGGGCGGCACACGATCTCCCGCGTGGGCATCGTGCTGGGCCATCGAGGCTTTCCGCCACCCCGCCCGTTCCGCAACTGGCCGACCCCGGAAACACGGCCCGCGGCCGCCTCGAGATGCGGCCGATGCCGGTGGTGACACGGTCCAGCCTGCCGGGCCCGGCGATTCGGCGTTGCGCCCGACCCTCGCACACCCTCGAGGCACCCGAGCGACGGGACGCGCAAGGCAGCACGCGAACTCGCTCTGCCGTCGCGGCGAACGAGCCGGCTCGGCCCCCGCGCCGCGAACTCGGAACCGGTTCGCCAAGATACTCGGCATGGGCATTGCAGTACTCGCCGTCGATCTCGGTAAGACCGGTTGCCGAGCATCCCTGCGCATGGACGGGCGAGAGCGCCGAGGGGCCGAGGGAGCGGGGGCACCCGGACTGGCGGCGGCACAGGGGGTGGCCGCAGCCCACCGGGCCATCGGCGAGGTGATCGCCCGAATCGATATTCCACCAACGGGTTTCGTGTTGTCGGTCGGCGCCGCGGGGGCGGCGTCGGCACCGGAGGCGGCCGCGGATCTCGCCCGGCGGCTGGCCGGGTTGCCGCATGCGACGGCGGTCGCGGTCACGTCCGATGCGGTCACCGCGCACGCCGGGGCGCTCGCGGGCGAACCCGGGGTGGTGCTGGCGGCCGGGACCGGTGCGGTGGCGACCGCGGTCGACGGCGCGGGCCGGTTCACTCGGGTGGACGGGTGGGGGCCGTTCCTCGGCGACGAGGGCGGCGGCGGCTGGATCGGCGCGGAGGGCCTGCGCGCGGCGCTACGCTGTTACGACGGGCGCGGACCGGACACTCCCCTGGCCGCCGCGGCGCAAGCGCGCTTCGGCGAACTCGGCGCGCTGCCGAAACTGTTCGGGCAGCACGAGAATCCGGCCCTGCTCGCGGCGGATTTCGCCCCCGCTGTCGCCGCAGCCGCCGCGGCCGACCCGATCGCCGCCGGCATCATGCGCGAGGCCGGGCAGGCGCTGGCCCGCGCCGTACTCGCGGCCATCGACCGCGGCGGCCTGCCCGCACCGGTACCGTATGCCGTCACCGGGGGGCTGATCGAACTCGGTGCGGCGCTGACGGATCCGCTGAACCACGCGCTGGCGGACGCCGTCGAATACCGAACGGCCCGCGGCACCCCGGTAGACGGCGCCGCGCTGCTGGCCACCGACACCGCGACGGCGTTGGAGCCCTTGATCACCCGAGTGGCCCCGAGTAGCCCGGCCACTCGAATAGTGTGAAAGTTATTGACGGATCTACTACCATCGTTCGACACTTGCTTGCATTCTGTACGCGCCACCGGGGAGTAACGCGATGAACGCCCTCAACGTTGCCGTCATCGTCGTCTACCTGGTGACCGTAGCGTGGATCGGCCTGCGGCTGTCCGGAAAACAGCGCAGCTCCGGCGACTACTTCGTGGGCGAGGGCCGAATGCCCTGGTGGACGGTGTGTTTCTCGGTCGTGGCCACCGAAACCAGTGTGCTGACGGTCATCTCGATCCCGGGCGGAGCCTACACCGACCAGGGATTCGGCAATGTGGAGCTGGCGTTCGGCTACATCATCGGCCGCACGATCGTCGCCGTCGCGCTGATCCCGCTGTACAAGCGCGGCGGATTCGTCAGCGCCTACCAGTATCTGGAGCAGCGCTTCGGCCGCTACCTCCAGGGCATCGCGTCGGTGACGTTCGTGGTGACCCGGCTGCTGGCCGAGGGCGTGCGGCTGTTCGCCTCCGCCATTCCGATCGAATTGCTGCTCGGTGAGTTCGGCCTGTCGCTCGGCTACGACGTCATCATCGTGGCGCTCACGCTGCTGACGGTCGTGTACACCTACCTCGGCGGCATCAAGGCGGTGATCTGGACCGACGCGGTGCAGATGGGCCTGTACCTGCTCGGCGCCCTGATCGCGATCGCCGTGCTCACCGGCCGCGTCGGCGCCTCCGGATGGTCGGAGGCCTGGCAGGGCGGCAAGTTCCACCTGATCGACACCGACTTCGGCCTGTCCCACATCCTCACCAGCAGTTTCGCCCTGCCGACGGCGATCGTGGGCGGGGCGATCTTCGCGATGGCCTCGCACGGCTCCGATCAGCTGATCGTGCAACGCATTCTGGCCACCCGCTCGGTGCGCGACAGCCAGAAGGCGATGATCGCCTCGGGCGTGTTCATCGCGGTGCAGTTCGCCGCCTTCTCACTGGTCGGCGCCCTGCTGTGGGCGTACAACGACGGCAGGACGCCCGCGCAGCTGGGCCTGTCGAGTGCCGACGGCCTGTATCCGGACTTCATCCTGCACGGGCTGCCGGTGGTGATCTCCGGGCTGCTGGTCGCCGGAATCCTCGGCGCCGCCATGGGTTCGCTCTCGGCGGCCCTGAACTCGATGTCGAATTCGACCGTGGCCGATATCGTCCGCGGTTTCTCCCGCCGGACGCTCTCCGACCAGACCATGTTGCGGCTGGGCCGGACCATGACGCTGGTGTGGGCGGCGCTGATGGCGCTGTTCGCCATGGGGTTCAGCTCGACCACCGGCAACGTGTACCTGACCGCGCTGGCAATCGCCGGCTACACCTACGGCGCGCTGCTGGGAGCGTTCCTGCTCGGCCGGCTCGTCAAGCGCGCCAACCAGTTCGACGCGATCGTCGCCTTCGCCGCCACGGTGATCGTGATGACCTTCGTCGTCCGGGGCGTCGAGATCGACGTCGGCACCGCGGGCACGGTGACCGAGAAGGGCATCGCCGCACAGTGGCTGGTGCCGATCGGCGTCGCCGTCACCCTCGCCGTCGGCGGGATCAGCAGCCTCTTCCATCCGGCACCGCAGCCGACCGCACCGGAACCGGCGGAGGTGGTGGCCTGATGCGCCCCCGGCCCGCGCTGCCCGGAGCGGCATTACGCCCCGGCGATATCGTCGGAACCGTGACGACGCCGACCACCGACGCCCTCGCGCCGGTCGCGAACGTGCACCACATCCGGTGCGGCCGGGTATTCCTGCCGCGCGCCCGCCTCCCCACCCCGACGCCTCATTCTGGACGGATTCCGCGATGACCGACGGTGACGATGTCCGCACCCGCCTGCTGGGCGCGCTTTCCCGCCTCACCCCGACGGCCCGCCGGGTCGCCGAGGTGATCCGCGACGATCCGGCCGGCACCGCCCAGCTGACGGTGAACCAGCTCGCCGAGCGCGCCGATACCAGCACCTCGGCGGTCGTCCGGCTCTCCAAGACCCTGGGCTACGAGGGATATCCACAGCTGCGCCTGGCCTTGGCCGCCACCGGCACCGAGGACCGGAAACCGGTGCTGGCCACCGATATCGACGCCGACGACACCCCGCCGAAGGTCTTGCACAAGCTCGCCGCCTTCGAGACCGAAGGTCTGCTGGCGACGGCCCAGCGCGCGGATTCCGCGACGATGGCGGCGGTCACCGAGGCGCTGGCCGGGGCGCGGCGCGTCCAGCTCATCGGCATCGGCGCCTCCGGGCTGGTCGCCACGGATATGGCGCAGAAGCTCACCCGGATCGGAATGTGGTGCGGCGCCTGCACATCCGAGGACGACGCGCTGGTCCAGGCGAGTCTGCTCACGCCCGGCGACGTCGCGATGGCCTTCTCGCATTCCGGCGAGACCGCCGGCGTCGTCGATGCCGTGCGCCGCGCGGCCCGCGCCGGAGCGACGACGGTCGCCGTCACGGCGGGCGCCGGCTCCAGCCTCGTGGCCGCGGCCGCGCACGCCCTGCTCGCGGCCGGTCGCGAGGACGGCTTCCGCTCCGCGGCGATGGCCAGCCGGATGAGCCAGCTCCTGATCGTCGACGCGCTGTATGTCGGTGTGCTGCAACGCACCCCCGAGGCGGCGCGCGCCCTGCACCGCACCCACGACGCGGTCGCCGATCGCCGGGTCCCGCGGCGCCCGAGGGCCAGGTAGTGGGCGAGCACGCGGGTCGGCACGGCGACCGCGTGGTCGCCGGACGGGCCGGGAAAGGCGCCGCGGACGATTTGGCGGCGCTGGCCACCGAGACGACGAATCCGCGCACGGCGCGGCTGGATTCGATGCCCGTCGAGGATCTGCTGCGCACGATGAATGCCGAGGACGCCCGGGTGGCCCCCGCTGTGGCGGAGGCGATTCCGCAGGTTGCGCGGGCCGTCGAGCGGATCGTGGCGGCGCGGTCGCGCGGGGGCCGGCTGATCTATGCGGGCGCGGGCACCAGCGGGCGGCTGGGGGTGCTCGACGCGGCCGAATGCCCGCCGACGTTCGGCACCGAACCCGGCGAGGTCGTCGGGATCATGGCCGGCGGAGACCGGGCCCTGACCGCGGCGGTGGAGGGCGCGGAGGACGATTCCCGGGCCGCCGCGCGCGATCTGTCGGCCGTCGGGCTCACCGCCGACGACGTAGTGGTAGGGCTGGCCGCCAGCGGCCGCACGCCCTATGCGATCGGCGCGCTGGACTACGCCCGGTCGATCTCCGCCGCCGCGGTGGCGGTGTCGTGCAACCGCCCGGCCGAACTGAGCGACCACGCCGATATCGCCATCGAGATCGATACCGGCCCCGAGGTACTCACCGGATCCACCCGGCTGAAGGCGGGGACGGCGCAGAAGATGGTGTGCAACATGCTGTCCACGGCGGTGATGGTCCGCGAGGGCAAGGTGTACGGCAACCTGATGGTCGATATGCGCCCGTCCAACACCAAGCTGATCGACCGCGCGCTGCGGATCGTCACCGAGGCCACCGGCGTGGACACCGCGGCGGCCACCGCGCTGCTCGAGGCCGCCGACGGGCACGCCAAGACCGCCATCGTCATGCAGCTGGCGGGCGTCGGGGCGGATCGGGCGCGCGAGTTGCTCACGCGGGCCGACGGTTTCGTGCACCGGGCCGTGCACGAGCGCTGAAACGGCAACCACACCACCGTCTCACCCGCCGCGGGTGGTCGTTGGGGTGCTTCACTGCGGCCTCTCGCATTCGGTGGTGAACCGAACAGACCTGCTGTCAGCGAACATTATTCGCGCCCGAAGCGGACTACCTTCTCGGACCGACGGGTCAGCGGCGCCCCGGTACGGAGCATGCCGAGAGGAAACCGATACATGAGCAACCAGTCGCCGTGGCCGCACGCCGAGTACGACCCGCGGACCAACCGCAATCGGGTGTCGCTGATCCGGCTGTTGCTGGTGATCGGGGCCATCACGGTGGTGGCCGCCGGATGCCACGCGCTGCTCGCCGGCTCCCTGCAGGGTGCCGAGCCGGGTCCGGCCGTCGCACCGTCCCGGATCATCGAACCCGGCCCGGCGCCCCGATGAGGGGCACGACGATGAACAACGCGACCCGTACACCGGCCGACCAGGCACGGCGGCTGGCCGGGCAGCGCTACCGGATGGCCGACCACTACGAGGCGGCACGGTCACCTCCGTCGACACCGAGCAGCGGACCGCGGCCATCGCCCTGACGGCAATCGGCAACGGCGACAACCTGTTCGGGCAGGCGTACGCGGTGGTCGCGCTGCGGTGACGCGCAAGGCCGACCGGCACCCACCGCCGGCCGACCTCACCCGGATCCGCTCAGTCGTCGTCCGGATCGAACCCGTTCACCCGCTGCTTGGCGGCGCGGGCTCGCCTGCGCTCCGCCCGGATGTCGGCGAGTTCCTGCTCGAGGGACTCGGCGATCCGGAACTGGCCCGTGTCGTAGATGCTCAGCGGATCGGAGTCGTCGGCGGTGGACGACGACTTGCGCTCGGACTTCTTGGATTTCCCCGATCCGTTCGAGGACGCACCGTTGGATTCCCTGCCGGGCTCGTCGTCGTCGATCCGCCAGCTCTTGGCCGTCGTGCTGGGTGTCTTCGGAGTCCAGATATCGGGCTCCTCCGCCGGATCCAGCACGTCGCCGGTCTGTGCGGACTCCTCGGACGACTTCGTCTCCGCCGCACCGGGAAGCGCGGCCTGCGGGGTGGGCGGGTGCGCGTCGGGTGCGGCCTGCCGGATGAAGCTCACGAACGTGGGCAGCGTGCGGCGGATCTGTTCGGCCGGATCCGGCAGTTCCCGCACCTGTTCGGTGGCGCGGGCGATGGCCTGGCCGTAGCGGTGGCTGGCGGCGTTGTGGATGAGCAGCGAGACGCCGATCATCACCGGCGCGACCGCGTGCACACCCACGTCGTACCATTGACCGCCCTTGAGATACGGGTAGGTGTTGAGCACGACAGTCAGTGACAGCAGCGACAATTCGGCCATCGCGACCTGCCGGCGGCTGTCCAGGATGCCCCACTCGGCGACCTTGTTGGTGCCGACCATGATGATGATCAGGCAGACACTGATCATGCCTTCGAGCAGGTAGCTGAACCAGAACAGCGGATCGGTCGCACCGCCGGGCGCGATGTTGTGCTGCACGTTCACGGCCGACCACAGCATGCCGGCGGCCACCACCGCCGCCAGCCCGCGTTGCGACCACGCCCGGTGTCGGTACAGCGAGGCCAGCTTCGCGTGCGGGCTGGACTCGCGGCGCTGCGCGGCAACGGCCTTGCGGGCCATCAACAGATCTCGCATATCGGCCTTCGCGATCGCCTCTGAGGTCTGCCTGGCACGGTCCGATGCCGAGGCCGCCGCCTGGACGTTCTTCCAGCGTTGGTCGCGTTCCTGTTCACGAATCTTCTCGGCGAGGTCACGTTCGGCGTGGAGTTCGTCCTCCGACAGCGCCTCGGTCAGAGCGGGATCGAACTGGTAAGCCAGACGCCCGCGAGCCTGTTCGACGCGCTTCGCCAGCTGCGTGACCTCGTCACCGTTAGGGGGACGTTCGAGGGTCAACGCGACCACCGCCCGGTGGGAAGCGATGGCCGACATGTGATCACGAGTGGGAACGGCACACGACATTAATAGTCGATCGACCACGGTCCGCGAAACTATAGATTTGCCGAAATCCCAACTTCTTCGGCGTGCCGCGCGCGACACGCCGATAGTGGTTCGCGGAGTGCTGTTGGCGACCAGGACAATTCGTCGGTTTTGCGTGATCGGTACCGAATCGGTATCAAGCCGCGGCGGCGACGGTCAGCATCCGCCGCACGGCCTCCGGATCCTCGACGTCGACGACCAGCCGGGTCAGGTCGGTACCGGACAAATCGATCCGCAGCGCACGGCCGTCGAAGAGGGTATCCCAGAACTCCTTGCGGCCCTTGCCCCGAAACGTCCCGGCGGCGATCACGCCCGGGAAGAAGGTGCCGGGCGCGCGCATCCACGGCGGCCGGCCGTCGACCTCGGCCGGTGCGACCTCGACTATGTCCGACAGGGCGAAGGTGAACTGTTCGCGCAGCCCCAGGAACCGATGGGCACCGAGAACGTGGACCGTGACGGTCGTTCCGGTGATCTCGATCTCGACCATAGTGCACCTGCCTCTCACCGAGCCGATCTCTCCAGCTCCACGGTGCCGACGGTGTCTGACGTAAGCCTGTGCCGATCCTGTGAGTTCTCTCAGATTCGGCCTCGCCCCGCCCGGCGCGGCGGCCTCGGCAGGCTCGTCGCGCTGCGTAGGCTCGCCCGCATGCGACTGAGCACACGAAACCAACTGGACGGCACCGTCCTGTCGGTCACCCGGGGTGAGGCCATGGCGGTCGTGCGCGTCGAACTACCCGGCGGCTCCGAGATCACCTCCTCGATCACCCGGGACGCCGCCGACGATCTCGGGCTCGCCACCGGCAGCCCGGTCCGGGTCCTGATCAAGTCGACCGAGGTGGCGCTCGGCGTCGAGGACTGACGGGGCGCCCCGCGCGCTTAGGATCGGACCATGCGGGTGGGACGGACCATGCGGGTGGGACGACGGCTCTCGGGTCTGCTGGCCTTCGCGGCGCTGCTGGCGGTCGTCGTGGGCACCGCCTGGGAGCAACAGCCGCACGGCCACCGGGCGGCCTCCGCGCCCGCCGGGGAGTTCAGCGCCGAGCGCGCGTTCGCCACGATCGAGGAGATCGCATCCCGGCCGCATCCGGTCGGCACGCCCGAACACGACCGGGTCCGTGACCATCTCGTCGGCCGCCTGCGAAACCTGGGGCTGGAGACCGAGGTTCAGCGCGATGTCGGCCGGTATCCGGCCGCGCTGGAGCGCGATGTGGTGGGGATGGCGATGGCCGGCAACATCGTCGCCCGATGGCCCGGCAGCGACCCGACCGGAACCGTCTACCTTGCCGCCCACTACGATTCGGTGCCGTCCGGTCCGGGTGCCAACGACGACGGCGTCGGGGTCGCCTCGATCCTGGAGGCGGTGCGCGCGCTGCGGGCGAGCGGCACGGCGCCGCGCAACGACGTCACCGTCCTGCTGACCGACGCCGAGGAACTCGGGATGATCGGCGCCGAGGCGTTCGCCGCCGCGGGCCGCGACGATCCGCGCGGCGGCGTGGTGGTCAACCACGAGGCGCGCGGGGCCGGCGGCCCGGTGCTGCTGTGGCGGACCTCCCGTCCCGACGGCGATCTGATCCATACCGTCGCGGGCGCGCCGCATCCGAACACCGACTCGCTGTCGACCGCGCTGGCAGGGGCGCAGTCCGGGAGCAGCACCGATTTCGCGGCCCTCGACCCCGCCGGGTTGCGCGTGCTGGACTGGGCCTTCGCCGGCCGGAACGCCTACTACCACAACCCGTTCGACGATCCCGCACACGTGGACCTGGCGACGGTGCAGCAGATGGGCGACAACGCCGTCGCACAGGCCCGCGAGTTCGGCGCCCGCGATCTCGCCGATTCCGGCGACGAATCGGACCGGGCGTACTTCCCGCTGCCGTTCGGGATCCTGATCGTGGTGCCGCTGTGGGTGATCGTCGCGCTGGCGGTAGCGGCCTTGCTCGCCGTGGCCTGGACGATCCGCCAGGTCCGGCGCACCGGCGAGGCCGACCTCGGCGGCGTATTCGGCGCCGCGGCAACGGCACTGGTCGCGGTGCCGATCGCCGGTGCGGCGACCTACGGGCTGTGGGAGGCGGTCGAGACGATCCGGCCGGAGTACCGGCCGCTGTTCGTCGATCCCTACCGGCCCGAGTGCTATCTCGCCGCGGTGCTGCTGCTGTGCGTCACGGTCCTGGCCGCGTGGTATGCGCTCGCCCGGCGGCTGTTCGGGCCGACGGCCACCGCGACGGGGCTGCTGTGCTGCGTGGCCGTGGTCGGCGCGGTGTTCACCGCGCTCGCGCCGGCGGCGGCCCAGGCGCTGGTCGTTCCGGGATGCGCCGCGGCCGTGGGTGTTTCACTCACCTTCGCGGTGCCGGACGTGTGGCGGCTACCGGTGCTGACGCTCTTCCTGATTCCGGCCGCGGTATTCCTCGGCACGAGCGCCTGGTCCGCGTTGCAGACCGGGATCACCGGCGCACCGTTCCTCGTCGCCCCGGCCGTGGTGCTGCTGGGCGGTCTGCTCACGCTCACCCTCACGCACGCCTGGCCGCGCCGCCGCGCGGCGCTGATCCCGGCGGGCACGCTGGTGCTCACCGTGGCGCTGGCGGGCGCCGGACTGGCCGTCGACAGGTTCGACGACCGCCATCCGCTGATGTCCCAGCTGGGCTTCGCGCTCGACGCCGACCAGCATCGAGCACAGTGGGTTTCGCGGCAGCCGCCGGATCACTGGACGAGCCGGTTCGTCACCGAGACACCGCCGCGGCCGCCGTTCGCGGGGCTGTGGTCCGAGGCGGTCGCGTCCGGTCCCGCTCCGGCGCCGGAACTTTCCGCACCGGTCGCCGAGATCCTGTCCGACACCACCGAATCCGGCCACCGCACCGTGCGGCTGCGGCTGCGCTCGACCCGCGGCGCCGGCACCCTAGCGCTGCGTTACGACGTTCCGGTGCACAACCTGCGCGTGGCCGGGCGCGAGCTGGCACCGGCGCCGAAGCAGGGTTTCCAGTTCGATGCCGTTCCGCCCGAGGGCATCGACGTGGAACTGACCGCACCGGCCGGGCCGCTCCCGCTGCGCGCGGTGGATTACACCTGGCTGCCGGATTCCGGGCTGGCGAATCCACCGGCGGACATCTTCTACCGGCAGGACAGCACCGCCGCGGTGTTCACCACGGTGACCCTGCCGTGAGCAGCCGCGCCGGGAACCGTCAGTAATACACCGGTTTCCGGCGCCAGGCCGTCACCGGCTGTAGATAACCGTTGGCGCTCAACCAGTGCACGGTCTCCGAGAGATCCTCCGGCGCCACGCCCAGCTGGCGAACCAGTTCATCGATGGTGCGCACACCGCCGGACTCGCTCAGCTCGTGCAGAACGTCCAGTTCGATATCGGTGAGCTGGTGCGTCGATCCGAGCATATAGGTCGCGCCGGTGGTGAGCTGCCAGGCGGCCACCCCCACGATGAAGCGATGGCGCTTCAGCCACGCCAGCGTGTCCTCGATTTCGTACGGCGATTCGTCGAGTAATCGCGCCAGCTCGGCCGCGGTCCGGGCGGCGGGGCTTTCGGACAGGATTTCCAGTGCGTCGGCCTGGGCGGCGGTGAGTTCAGTCATTCCTCGATACCGGCGGGAGAGGGTCGTCAAATCGGAGAGCGTCGTTGCGTCAGAAGACAGTACAGCAATCTCGGCCGTCGCACCGTTCGGACGTTTCGGGCGGGCGAGCAATGGGACGGGCTATCGCGGCCGGGGCGCGGCCTCGGTCCCGTCGGCCCGGCCGGGCGGGCCGGCGGGAGCAGTGGGGCCGCGGGGATGCTCCACCGCCGCGACGCCCGGAACACCGTCCTGCACAACGACTCCGGCACGGGTAGCGATCGGCGCGCCCGGCCGCTGGATGAAGGGCACGACGCGGAAGTCCGCGTGCCACCGCTCGCGGTCGAGGTCGACGCGCACGTATCCGCGCTGCCGGTTGTAGAACTTCATATCCGGATTGGCGGCCAGCAGCCGGCGACCATGGTCGGGCAGATCGGCGCCGTCGCCGCCGGTGGTGATCGACGTGCCGGTGAATTCGGTTGCCACCACCGGTGATTCGGGTACGGAATAATCGCGGCGCAGATTCGCGGCATAGTTCTCGTGCCGGTCGCCGGTGATCACCATGAGATTGCGTACGCCCCGGTCGGCGGCGGCACCCAGCACGGCGTTGCGGTCGGCGACGTATCCGTCCCACGAGTCGGTGCCGAGCAGCGTGCCCGGGCCCGCGTCGTAGTCCGACTGGGCCATCGCCACCTGGTTACCGAGGATCTGCCAGCGCGCCGGGCTCGCGGCGAAGCCGTCGAGCAGCCACTCCCGTTGCCGCGCACCGAGTATCGAACGGTCGGCGGAGAACCGCTCGGCGCATGCGGCGACCGCGCTGCCGTCGCCGCAGGCCTGCGGATCGCGGTACTGCCGGGTGTCGAGCATGGTGATCTCGGCGAGATCGCCGAACCGGTAGCGGCGGTGCAGCCGCATGTCCGGGCCGGACGGCAGCTGGGCCAGCCGCAGCGGCTGATGTTCGTACATGGCCTGGAACGCGGCCGCGCGGCGCCGGCGGAACAGCGCCGGAATCCGGTGGATGTCCAGGCCCAGCCCGGGTGAATCACCGGCCCAGTTGTTGTCGACCTCGTGGTCGTCCATGGTGACCAGCCACGGGAACGCCGCGTGCGCGGCGCGCAGCGGGGCCTCGGCCTTGTTCTGCGCGTACAGCAGTCGATAACCCGCCAGATCCACGGCCTCGTCGCGGAACTGCCGCTCCAGCGTGGCCCCCTCCCGGCCGAGCATCCAGGCCTTCTCGTAGATGTAGTCGCCCAGGTGCACAACCAGATCCAGGTCCTCGGCACCGAGATGGTCGTAGGCCGTGAAGTATCCGGAGGCCCACGACTGGCAGGAGGCGAACGCGAAACGCAGCCGCGCGGTCGGGCTGCCGGGCACGGGAGCCGTGCGAGTACGGCCGACCGGGGAGAGCGCCGAACCCGCGCGGAAGCGGTAGAAGTACCAGCGGTCCGGCGCCAGGCCACCCACCTCGGGATGCACGCTGTGCCCGAACTCGCGCGTCGCGACCGCCGCGCCGCGGGTGACCACGCGCCGGAAGCCCTCGTCCTCGGCGACCTCGTACTCGACGGTCACCGGCGCCCGCGGCGTACCGCCGAGGCCGTCGGGGGCGAAGGGGTCGGGCGCCAGCCGCGTCCACAGCACCACGCCGTCGGGTGCCGGGTCGCCGGAGGCCACCCCGAGCGTGAACGGATCGTCGCTCCACCGGCGCGGTGCGGGGAACTCCGCGCTGCTCACCGACGCCGCCCCCGCCAGCAGCGCAGCCGACCCGGCCGTACCGAACCTCAGCAACTGCCGACGCGACAAGGACATACGTCAGCGTAGCGCGTACGGAACCCCACCGATCCGGCCGAACATCGTGCGGTGCACGCCGTCTCACTGCGCGGCACACGTCATCCCGCACGGCACACGCCGTCCCACCGCGCAGCACACGTTATCCCGCGCGGTGCGCGCTGAGGGCACCGAGCCGAGCGAGGCCGACGACGCCGCGCCGGTCGCAGCGAGGAACCGCCACGACACACCCGCGGCACCCCGCCGGGCACGTCGACGACATCACATCACGACATGTCGCCGCATCACGGCGGAGCCCGTGGAGGCACCGCACGAGTGGGGTCGGGCGCAGGTCCGCCGGTACTGTCGAGCTGGTGCGGAAGTGGTTGCGTCGAAAATATCGCCCGGTCGGCAGCTTCGATCGGGCCGTGAGCGGCGCCGTGGCGATGTTGCCCGCCTCGGCGCTCGACCGCGGCATGCTGCGGCTGACCCGCTCGGCCGACAACGGCGTGTTGTGGCTGGTGATCGCGGCCGGGCTCGCCACCCGCAAGGGCGCGAGCCGCCGGGCCGCGCTGCGCGGGGTGGCCGCCCTCACCGGCGCCACGGTCAGCGCCAATACGTTCAAGACGGTCGTCGGGCGGCTGCGTCCCGCGCCGGAGCTGCTGCCGCTGGACCGGCGGCTGATCCGCCGGCCGGCCTCGTCGTCGTTCCCGTCCGGGCACAGCGCCTCGGCCGTCGCGTTCGCCACCGCGGTCGCGATGGAGAGCCCGCGCAGCGCCCGGGTGATCGCGCCGCTCGCGGTGACGGTCGCCTACTCCCGTGTGCACACCGGGGTGCACTGGACCTCCGACGTGCTGGTCGGCGCGGCGATCGGCGGCGGCGTCGCGCTGGCCACCCGCCGCTGGTGGCCGGTGCGCCATTCGGACGAGGCGCGGGCCCGGCCGGTGCGCGAGGTGCCCGTGCTGGCCGACGGCAAAGGGCTTGTCGTGGTGGTCAATCCGATGTCCGGGGCGCCCGACTACGACCCGACCGACGACATCGCCCGGGCACTGCCCGCGGCCACCGTGCTGCGCACCGCGCCGGGCCTCGACGCGGTCGAACTGCTGGAGCGGGCGCTGGCCGAGCGCACCGAACGGCCGGCCGCGGTCGGCGTCGCCGGCGGCGACGGCACGGTCGCGGCGGTCGCCACGGCGGCGCTGCGGTACGGGCTGCCGCTGGTGGTCGTGCCCACCGGCACTCTCAATCACTTCGCCCGCGATGTCGGGGTGTACGACCTGCGCGAGGTCGTGGATGCGACCGGTGCCGGCGAGGCGGTGTCGGTCGACGTGGCGAGCGTGGAGTTCGGCACCGGGGAGGATTCCGAAACCCGGCACTGGATCAATACCGCGAGCATCGGCGCCTATTCGGATCTGGTGCGGCGGCGGGAGAAATGGCAGGGGCGCTGGGGCAAGTGGCCGGCCTTCGCGGCGGCCCTGGTGGTCACGCTGCGGCGGGCCGAACCGATCCGGCTCCGCGTCGACGGCCGGACGCGGGAGGTGTGGTTCCTGTTCCTGGGCAACGGATCCTACGATCCGCCGGGCGCGGTGCCCGCGTTCCGCTCGCGGCTGGACTCGCGACTGCTGGACGTCCGCTGGCTGCGCGCGGATCTGAAGTTCTCCCGCATCCGCGCGGCCCTGGCGCTGCTGCTCGCCGCCATCGGGCACAGCAGGGTGTACGGCGAGCGCCGGGTGCCCGGGCTGACCGTGGAACTGCGCGACCCGCAACCGCTGGCCACCGACGGCGAGGTGATCGGCGAGGGCACCCGGCTACGGTTCGGCGTGGCGGGCCAGATCGCGGTCTACCGCCGCGACGAGGACAACCCGCGCTGGGCCGACCGCGACCGGCCGCACCACCGCCGCTGAACACGCAGGACACACCGGCTCCGCTGTAATCCAGTGCCACAACGGAATTCGGCTACCTCTCGCCATCGGGAGCGGCCGCGGCCCGTCGCGCCGGCACAGCCCTTCTCGTCCTCCGGCGCGCGTCCTCCCCTCGCCCGCCACTGCGTCCGCTCGTCATCCCCGCGCGGTTTCGGCCGGGAGCCATGGCGCGGCCACAGCGCCGGTTCCGACGGATTGCGGCCAAAGCATCCCGGAACGAGGACGACGGCGCGGTGCCGGGAGATAATCGGGGTTTCGTGTCGAAACCGCTGCGGCACAGCAAGATCAGTCGTGCTGTCGGTAGCCCTGCCCTACCACGCCCGGAGGTCCGCATGCCCGCTTCCGTCACCCGCGCGACCGCTCTGGCACCGGGCGGTGTGCCCGGCCTCGGGCATGCCTGGATGTTGCGGACGGATCCGATCGGGTTGTTCGCCTCGCTGCGCCCCTACGGCGATATCGTGCAGATCAAGATCGGACCGCAGCGGGTGTATGTGATCACCTCGACCGAGCTGACGCACGAGTTGCTCGTCTCGAAGTACCGGGCGTTCGACAAGGGTGTGGCGGTCGAGAACTTTCGCGACGTCTTCGGGTTCGGCCTGCTCAGCTCCGAAGGCGAGTTGCACCGGCGGCATCGGCTGCTGCTGCAACCGGCGTTCCACCCCGACCGGCTCGCCGACTATCTGGCGATCATGCGCACGCAGATCCTGTACCGGATCGAGTCCTGGCGCGACGGTCAGGTGCTGGAGGCGCGCTCGGAGATGTCGGCGATCACGCTCGCCGTGGTCGCCAAGGCCCTGATCTCGGCCGATGTCGGCGACGAGCTGGCGGCCGAGGTGCAGCTGCGGCTGCCGCGGCTGCTGGATCTGTCCTATCGGCGGGCGGTTGGTCCGCTGCCGGTGCTCAACAGGTTCCCGCTGCCTCGCAACCGCGAATACGCCGCCCTCGTCGCCCGGTTGCACCCGATGATCGACGAGGTCATCGCCGATTACCGGCGCAACGATACGCGGCGGCCGGACCTGCTGAGCATGATGCTGGACGCCCGGGACGCCGACGGCGCGATGCCCGACGAGCGCATCCACGACCAGATCATGACGTTCCTGCTGGCCGGCTCGGAAACCACCGCGACCGCCCTGTCCTGGACGTTCCTGCGGCTGAGTGAGAACCCGGACGTGTCGGCCCGGGTGTCGGCCGAGATCGACGAGGTGCTCGGCAGCGCGGCCGGTGGACCGGAGTACGCGGACCTGCACCGGCTCGGCTACACCGCGCGGGTCGTCGACGAATCGCTGCGCCACAGCCCGCCGATCTGGTTGATCACCCGGCGCGCGATCGAGAACGTGGAACTGGGCGGGTACCTGCTCCCGGGCGGATCGTCGGTGATGCTCAGCCCGTACCTGACCGGGCACGACCCGGCGCTGATCACGGAACCGGACCGTTTCGACCCCGACCGGTGGTCCCGCGGCGACGCCACCCGATCCCTGCGACAGGCCGCCCAGCCGTTCGGGGCCGGGCCGCGCAAATGCATCGGCGACAGCTTCGCGACCACGGAAACCCTGGCGGCGCTCGCGACCATCCTCTCCCGCTGGCAGCTGCGGCAACAGCCCGGCACGACGGTCACCCCGCGCGCCCACCAGACCTACTATCCGGGCGGTCTGCGCCTGGTCGTCACCGAGCGGGCACGACCCGATTAGCGGCGGACGACCGCGGGCCTCAGCCCTTCTGGGACCTCCGCAACGCTCGCAACTCGTCGGCCCGCGGATCGGCGACGTCGTACGACTCGGGTGAGTCGAAGATGCGGACGGTGCGGGTGGTGAAGTCGAACCGCGACCAGCCCGGGTCGCCGTGCGTCGCGAAGCGCACCCAGGCCCCGTGCATCTCGTCGGCCAGCGGCTGGGGCGGGTTCGGACCCGTCAGGCCGGGCGCCGCGGTGACCTTGTCGAAGACGAAGGGCACCTCCATCACATGGCAGGCGCCGAGATCCGGAACGCCGGAGCGCCAGGCGAATTCGTAGGCGTAGGCCGGCTGCCCGGCGGCCTCGGTGAGTTCCGCGATGCGCAGGGCGTCGTCGCGGAACACCAGATCGGTGATGACCGCGGCGAAGACGTCGGCGGCGGACGCGCCCGGACGATTGGCGGCATAGGGCTCGGCGACGGCAGGATCCAGGCCGTAGCGCGCGAGCGCGAACGGCAACGTCTCGTCGGTGATCCCCGCCGCGATGCCGGTGGGGAAGGTGAAGAACCGGAACTCCTCGGCCGTCCACCCGAAGATCAGCGGCACCGCCCGATCCGGCTGCGCGGCAATCACATCCGTCGGCCGGTCGGGAATCAGTTCACCGTCGATCACCGGGAAGAAGCTGAGGATGCCGAGCCCGTTCGACACGATCGAGGCGCCCCACCGGGCCGGATCCGGATTCGTCATCAGATCCAGCGCGATCGAATCCTGCACCGTCCGTAGCTGATCGGGGCCGAGACCGCCGAATTCCGCCACGGTCGGCTCGATGCCGAGCGCGGTGGCCACGTTCTCGGCGACCTTGCGCGCATCCCCGGCATCGGCCACGGCGGAACCGTTGGCGCTCTGCGCGATCGCCCGCCGGAACAACCCGCGCGCGGCCGGCGACGCGATCAGGTTCACCACGCTCATACCGCCCGCCGACTCCCCGAAGACGGTGACATTCCCCGGGTCGCCGCCGAACGCCGCGATATTTTCCTGCACCCAGTGCAGCGCGAAGATCTGGTCGCGCAGACCGCGATTGAGCGGCGCGCCCGGCACGGCGGCGAATCCGGAGATCCCGAGCCGGTAGTTGACCGAGACGACCACCACGCCGTCGCGTGCGAAAGCGCTGCCGTCGTAGATCGTTCGCGCGTTGGATCCGCGGACGAAGGCGCCGCCGTGGATCCACACCAGCACCGGCAGGCCGGATCCTCCGGCGTCGGGCGTCCACACGTTCACGTTCAGGTACTCGTCGCCCGGGATCCCGTCGCTGCCGACGAGCGCGTGAATGGCCGGCGGGTACGGCGACTGCGCGCAGGTGGCCCCGTACTCGGTCGCGTCCCGGACCCCGGACCATTCGGGCACCGGTTTCGGCGATTCGAACCGCGCGGGGCCCACCGGTGCGGCCGCATACGGAATCCCGAGGAACCTGCTGATTTCCCCGTCGGTGCTGCCGCGCACCTTGCCTCCGGTGACGGATGCGATGGTCTCCATGTGGACTCCTTCGTCGGCTGGTGCCTTGGAATCCTAGGTGTGCAGACGTACCGGTAGGTCGTGAAGGCCCCGAATCAGCAGGCCGTGATGCCACTGCGGGCTGAATCCCTCGCTCATCCCGAGATCCGGGAAGCGGTGCAGCAGCTGGGTGAACGCGATCTCCGCCTCCAGCCGCGCCAGCGGTGCGCCGACGCAGAAGTGGATGCCGTGACCGAACGCCACATGCCCGGACGCATCCGCGGTGATGTCGAGAGTTCCGGTACGGTCGTACCGGGCGGGGTCGTGGTTGGCGGCGGCCAGCGCGATGTAGACGAGTTCGCCCGCGGGGATCTCCGTCCCGGCGATCTCCACCGGGTCCTCGGTGTAGCGCACCGTCGACCAGCCGACCGGGCCGTCGTAGCGCAGGAACTCCTCCACCGCCGCGGGCACACCGGACGGGTCGGCGCGCAGCGCCTCGAACTGAGACCTGTTGCGCAGCAAGGCGTATGTGCCGTTGGCGATCAGGTTCACCGTCGTCTCGTGCCCGGCGACCAGCAGCAGGAACACCATCGCCACCAGCTCCGACTCCGACAGCTGGTCGCCGTCGTCGTGGATGTGCACCAGGCCGGACAGCAGATCGTCGCCGGGGTGGCCGCGCTTGACCGCCACCAGTTTCCGCAGGTACTCCGCCATCTCGACCGACGCGGCGTTGCGCTCCTCGACGCCGCCCACCGCGCCGACCGAGATCCGCGTCCACTCCTGAAAATCGGCGCGGTCGGCGAACGGCACGCCGAGCAGCTCGCAGATCACGGCGACCGGAAGCGGATTCGCGAACGCCGCCAGCAGATCGACCTCGTCGTGCCCGGCCATCTCGTCGAGCAGCTCCGCGGTGATCTCCTCGATGCGCGGGCGCAGCGCCGCCACCCGGCGCGTCGTGAACGCCTTCGTCACCAGCTTGCGCAGCCGGGTGTGATCGGGCGGGTCGCTGTTCAGCATGTGCTGCGCCAGCGACTCGGCGGCGTCGTTCTCCACCACCGCGGAGGTGCGGCGCTCGCGGAAGAGCTTGTAGATGCCCGCCGAACTCTTGTGCAGCCGCGGATCGGCCAGCGCCGCCCGGCCCTCGGCATGACCGATGATCACCCAGCAGGGAATGCCGTCGAGCAAGCGCACCCGGTGAATCGGCCCGCGCTCGCGCCAGCGGGCGTAGTACCGGTGCGGATTCTGGTGGAAATCGCTGCCGACCTCCTCGATCCGATCCGAGACCTCGATCCGATCCGAGACCTCGGTATCGACCGTGCTGTCGGTGTCGACCATGCTGTCCTCGCTGTCTCCCGCGCGACCGGTGCGCCGACCACACCCCACCGGCTCGGCGACACCCCCATGACCGTCACAAAAGTACCGAATTCTGTTCCGCCGCGCCGTACCCGCAGGTCACGGACCGATCCGCCGGCACACCGGACGGTCTCGACCGCACATCGTCCCGGGACCCCGAGAATCGGTGCGCGGATTCCGGACCTCTCCGGACGGATTTCCGCGGATCGCTCGACCCAGGCCCGCATCCGGGGCCAAAATGGCAGCGTGGCAGGACAATTCGTGCCGATCCCCGACTGGTTGTCGACACAGAACCAAGATTGCGGTATCGCGATCACCGACCTCCTCGGCGACGGCACCCTCGATGTCGTCGTACTACAGGTGGACGATCCCGACGGCCAGAACGCGGGTTTCTATCGGGTGGGCTCCGGGCTGCGTCCCGCCGGAACCGTAACTTCCTGGGGGCCATGGCTTTCGGTACCCGAGTGGTGGGGCTGGCAGAACCAGGGCGCCGGCATCGCGATCACCGACCTGTCCGGGAACGGGCGGCCGGATCTCGTGGTGTTCCTGGTCGACAACCCGCCCGACCAGAACGAGGCGTACCTGCGGATCGGGCGCGATCTCGCCGCCGACGGCACCGTGACCGGCGGCTGGACGCCCTGGCAGCGCGTCCCGGACTGGTACGGGTGGGAGAACCAGGGCGCCGACATCTGCGCGGTCACCCTCGACGGGCAGCCGACGCTGGTGGTGTTCACCGTCGACAATCCCCCGGGCCAGAACTCCGGCCGGTTCCGGCTCGCCAAGGGCCTGACCGCCGACGGCGCGGTCGCCGAATGGACCCCGTGGCTGGCGGTTCCGGACTGGTGGGGCTGGGAGAATCAGGGCGCCGGCATCACCGCCGCCGATCTCGACGGCGACGGCCGGCCCGAGCTGATCGTGTTCACGATCGATCACCCGCCGCAGGGCAATGCCGGGCTGTACACCATCGGCTGGGGCCTGGACGGCACCGGTCACTGCGTCGACGGCTGGAGCCGCTGGTCCGCGGTCCCGGATTGGGGATTCTTCGAAAACCAGGGCGCGGCAGTGGGTTTGCTACCCTCCGCCGACGGGCCGCCGGAACTGGTGATCGCCGCCGTCGACCACCCGCCCGGCGGCAATGCCGGCTATCTGCGGGTGCTCTCGCTCGACACCGACCTGAGCCTGGCCGCCACCGAAGGGCTGTGGCGCATCCTGGATTTCGACACCGAGATCAATCCGGTGCACGCCGCCCTGCTGCACACCGGCGACGTCTTGTTCTGGGCCGGTTCCGGTAACGATCCCGACCGGCTGGATGCGCACGAATTTCGCACGCGGGTATGGCATTACCCGAACCCCGGACTCTCCGCGCCGGGCACGCCCATCGACATGTTCTGCTGCGGCCACACGCTGCTGCCCGACGGCCGGGTGCTGGCGGTGGGCGGCACCGAGCGCTACGACCCGTTCTACGGGCTACGCGACGCCCTCGCCTACGATCCCGGCACCCTGTCGTGGAACAGGTTGCCGGACATGGCGTTCGGGCGCTGGTATCCGACCCTGGTGATGCTGCCGAGCGGCAATCCGGTGGCCACCTCGGGTCTGGGCGCCGACAACTTCCTCTCGCAGATACCGGAGCTGTTCGACGCCGCCACCGGCACCTGGTCGGAACTTCCCGTGCCCGGGCCGATTCCGATGTACGGGCACCTGCTCCTGCTCGCGGACGGCCGGGTGTTCTACACCGGCGGCCAGTACGGCGGCAACAACGGAATGCGCCCCTCGATCTGGGACACCGCCACCGGCGCGGTGACCGAGGTCCGCGGCCTCACCGACCCGGAGCGGCGCAACCAGTCCACCAGCGTGCTGCTCCCGCCCGCGCAGCGCCAGCAGGTGATGATCCTCGGCGGCGGCGGTTACGACATGCACACGCCCGCGCCGGCCACCGCCGACACCCGGATCGTCGACCTCACCGCCGCGGCGCCGGAGTACCGGCCCGGCCCGCCCATGCATCATGCCCGCATGCACCTGAGCGCGGTCCTGCTGCCGGACAGGACGGTGCTGGCCACCGGCGGTTCCGCCATGGAGGAGATGGCGCACGCGGCTCCGCCGTTCGCCGAACTCTACGATCCGGAGACGGCGACCTGGATGCATACGGCGCCGCAGCGCGTGGCCCGGCTCTATCATTCGGTCGCGCTGCTCACCCCCGACGGCAAGGTGGTCACCGCGGGCTCCAATCCGGAACGCAAGACCGAGGAGCTGCGCATCGAGGTCTTCTGGCCCCCTTACCTTTTCCGAGGTTCCCGGCCCGGGCTGGACCTCGCGGCCGACACGGCCGGCTACGGTGCGACACTCACCGCCACGACCACGGCCGCCCTGCGCGACGCCTGCCTCGTGCACCCCACCACCTGCACGCATTCCAGCAACAACGACCAGCGCCTGGTGGACCTTCCGGTCGAGGTCACCGGACCCGGAACAGTCGCCCTGACGATGCCGTCGGATCCCGCCCTCGCGCCGCCCGGCTGGTATCTGGTCTTCGTCGTCGACACCGCCGGAACCCCGTCGCCGGGCCGGTGGCTGCGCCTGACCGCGTGACCGCCCGACCACCTGACTGCCCGACCTCTGACCTCCTCGGAATCCGGCGTTCGACACGAATCGGCGTCATTGCGACAAATCCGGGCACCTCCGGCACGCGGCGCAATACCGTGGAGTATGCGCACTTTCGTCCACCTGCTGCTGTTCGTCTGTGCAGTCGCCATCGCCGTCGGGGCGTTCGGCCCGCTCATCGGCACGATCGATGCCCGGGACGTGCGGCTCGACGACCTGCGCAACGGGTTCGCCGCCGACCGCACCCTGGAGCAGATCGGCGGGACCTCCGCATCCCTCACCTCGTCCCTGGCGATCGTCGTGCTCGTGATCGCCGCCATCGTGCTGCTGGCCGCGCTGTTCGGCTCGAAGGCGCTGGGCTGGCTCGGCGTGCTCGCGGGGCTGGCCGTGCTCGGCGTGCTGGCCTGGCGGCTGGACGAGCGGTTCGACGACCAGCTTCGCAACGACTACCGGAACCTGCTCGACGGCGCCTGGGGCCTGTATCTGCTCGGCGGCGGCGTACTCATAGCGTTGGTGTCGCTGTTGATACCGCGCGAGCGGGCGTAACACCGCGACGACACATCCGCACCGACATCCCGGCACCGGACCACCGGCGTCGTTCCGAACGCTTCCCATGGATGTCGGAACACAGGTCGACACGCTGTCGAGTCAGGACGGCCGCTGCGGGGTCCACCACCATCATTACCGCATGCTCGGGGCCCGAACCCACGGATCCGGGTTCTCGTCCTCCCGAGAGGGAACGGTGGCAAGCTGTCGCAGTACCGACCGCGGACGGGCCGACGAGTACCCGCACCGGCAACGCGTGGGAGTCTGGAACCGGTGGTACCCGACGGACTGCCGGGACAACCCGCACAGCCGAGAGGAGCGCGCATGTCGATCGAGACCGTGGACATCGAGACTGTGGACATCGAGGCCGTGGACGCCGTGGTGATCGGGATGGGACCCGGCGGAGAGGACGTGGCCACCCGGCTGGCCACGGCGGGCCTGGCCGTCGTCGGCGTCGAGGGCCGGCTGGTCGGCGGCGAGTGCCCGTACTACGCGTGCGTGCCCACCAAGATGATGGTGCGCGCCGCCGAGACCCTGGCCGAGGCGCGGCGGGTCGGCGAGCTGGCGGGTTCGGCGTCGGTGCGCTCGGACTGGCGCCCGGTGGCCGACCGCATCCGCGACGAGGCGACCGACAACTGGGACGACACGGTCGCGGTCGAACGCTTCGAGAAGGCGGGCGGCCGATTCGTCCGCGGCTGGGGCCGCATCACCGCACCCGGCGAGGTGACGGTGACGACCGCCGACGGCCCCCGGGTTTTCCGCGCCGACCGCGCGATCGTGCTCAATCCCGGTACGGCCCCGGCGGTTCCCTCCCTCGAGGGTCTGGAGGGCACGCCCTACTGGACCAACCGCGAGGCCGTCACCGCCACCGCGGCCCCCGACTCGCTGATCGTCCTCGGCGGCGGTCCCGTGGGTATGGAGTTCGCCCAGATCTTCGCGCGCTTCGGCGCCTCCGTCACGACGATCGTCCCGCACCGCATCCTGCCCCGCGACGAGCCGGAGGCCGCCGACCTCTTGTCGGAGGTCTTTGCCGCCGAAGGAATTTCGATCCGATCCGGCGCAGCGGCCACCCGGGTCGAGTACGACGGCGACAAGTTCACCCTGCACCTGAACGCGGGCGAACCCCTCCAGGCCCGGCAACTCCTGGTGGCGACCGGCCGCCGAACCGACCTGGCGGCCTTGGGAATCGGCGCGATCGGCCTGGACGAATCCGCCCGCGGCATCGAGGTCGACGACCACCTCCGCGCCGCCGAGGGCGTCTGGGCCATCGGCGACATCACCGGCCACGGCGCCTTCACCCACATGTCCATGTACCAGGCCCGCATCGCCGCCGCCGACATCCTCGGCAGGCCAACGGATCCGGCCCAATACCACGCGGTCCCCCGCGTCACCTTCACCGATCCGGAGGTCGGCGCGGTCGGCCTCACCGAATCCGAGGCCCGCGACGCCGGCCTCACGGTGCGGACCGCCGTCACCGATCTCGCCTCCTCGACCCGCGGCTGGATCCACAAGGCGGGCAACGCGGGTCTGATCAAACTGGTCGTCGACTCGGACCGCGGGGTGCTGGTCGGTGCCACGTCGGTTGGGCCGGTGGGCGGAGAAGTACTGGGAGCACTGGCCGTTGCGGTCCACGCCCGCGTCCCGATCCACACCCTCCGCAGCATGGTCTACGCCTACCCGACTTTCCATCGCGCCATCGAGGCGGCGCTCGACAACCTCGACTGAACCGACAACAGGGTGCGCGGGCTGGCCGGTGTACGTGCTCAGCTCTCCCCTCGCGTCCAGCAGAGTTCGACCCGTCTGCGCGCAGGAACGCTAAAGACCGTCGGAGCGGTACTGGGCCGCTCGACCATCCCCGCGTGCGCGGGGAGCACTCGTTGGTGCAGCCGCGCAGCGCCTTCTCGATCGGATCATCCCGCGCATGCGCGGGGAGCGCGCCGACGTCGTAGGCGTTGCGCGGGGATCATCCCCACATGCGCGGGGGAGCACTCACCCGCAGCCCGAGCACGGCTACCGCATCCATTGGGATCATCCCCGCATGCGCGGGGAGCACACTTCTTGACCAGGTACTTCACAGCAGCATAGCCCGGATTTCATTCAGTTTGCTCGGGATCGAACCTTCGCCCGGCCGATGTGCCGAAGCCGGACCAGATCGCCCGAAGCCTGCAATCCGTCGGCTCCTGACCCGTCGGGGTCAAGGCCGGTGCATCGCTGGGAGTCGGCTGCGGACAACACGCAGTGACCAATAACGTTCTCGTAGTGGCAGTCTGGGCATCACAGCATTCAGAGCACTCAGCTGGAGTTCTCGATCCGGTACTGCTCCGCCAGCTCCTCGAACATCCCGGGGCGGCCGGGCTGCATCACGACCGGCAGCGTATCGCCTACGAGCTCGCGAACTTGTGCCACGACCTGCGACGCCTTCTCGCGGGACACGTAGACGCCCACGACGAGCACCGGGGCCTCGTCACCGTCCTCGGCGTGCTCGTCGTCGTCGAGGGAGAATCCCCACGGCACCTCGCACGGGGGCGGGTGATCGGGGTCCGGGCACAACAGGCGCCCGATCGGCTCCTGCAACGCCAGCGCCTCCTCGGCGCTCGGGCACCCGTGGACTCGAATCTCATACACCTGAAGCTCATCCGACTCCGGCATACGCCCTCCGCACTCGGCACAACTGCGGCGTCAACGGTAACCGCCGCAGCGGCATGCCGCATCAGGTAGACGACCCGGTCAGGCGGTGCCGGACCGGGTCGGGTCGCCGAGCCAGCGCCGCAGCGCCGCCGCGAGTCCGTCCGGACCGCCGTCGCTCGCCCAGGCGACGTACCCGTCCGGCCGGGAGAACAGGCCGGTAAGGTTCTGCGCCACAAGGGGTTTCGCGGTGACGATCCGGATGTGATCGGACCACGGTTCGGCGGCGGCGCGCAATTCCGCGGAATCGGCCGGATCCAGCAGGACGGCCCCACCGGCGGTGAAATACTGGGCCAGGCGACTGCCGTCGGCCAGGTCCAGGTCCGGGACGACCCCACCGACCAGCGGATGCCCGTCACCCAGGTCGTAGCGGTTGAGCACGCCGGTGAGCCGTTTTGCGACGTAGGTCGCGCCGTCCTTCGTCGCGAGCAGTTCCGACAGCACCTCCCGCATGGCCTTGCTGTGCGGGTCCTTCCGCATGACCGCGACCTGCGCCCTGGTCCAGTGCAGCACCCAGGCGCCGATCGGATGCCGCTCGGCGGTATAGGTTTCGAGCAGATCCTCCGATGCCCGGCCGCCGAGCACCGCGGCGAGCTTCCAGCCCAGATTGACGGCGTCGCCGATGCCGAGGTTGAGCCCCTGGCCGCCGAACGGCGAATGCACGTGTGCCGCATCGCCGGCCAGCAGCACCCGCCCCGACCGGTAGCGGGTGGCCTGCCGGGTGTTGTCGGTGAACCGGGTGGCCGAGTGCACCTCCCCGATCCGCACCGGTGCCCCGGAGACGCGGCGCATGCTTCGTTCCAGTTCCGCGGCGGTGATCGGGGCGGACCGATCGGCGGGCGGGCCATCCGTTTCGACGGTGAGAATGCGGCTGGTGCCCTCGGAATGGGGGTTGTACGCGTAGATCCCGGTATCGGTACTGTTCCAGCCCGGCCGCAGGCTTTCGGTTCCGCTGATCGTCACGACGGCCTGGTGCCCGGTGATCTCCGGGTCCACTCCGGGAAACTCGAATCCGGCCTGTTTGCGGACCGGGCTGCGGCCACCGTCGCAGCCGACCAGCCAAGCGGCGCGGACCGATTCGTCACCGAGATCCACGGTGACTCCGTCGGCGTCGGCGGCGAAACCTCTGGCCTGCACACCGCGTCGCACCGGCACCCCGAGTTCGGCGACCCACCGGCCGAGCACCGTCTCGACGCCCTGCTGATCCACCATCATGAAACCGCCCGCGGCGCCGAGGTCGGCGAACGCGGGATCGGTCGCATCCACGTCGGCACGGTGGATGAAGATTCCCGCGAAATGTCCGGCGAACGGCGGCCGTCCGTCGCCCGGCGATGGGGCCGTGTGGGCGAAGGCGGGCAGGATCTTCGCGATATTGCGGTGGTGGTACTCGCTCATCGCCGGCAACAGTCCACGCCGATCGAACATCTGCATGGTGGAGGCGTTGACCCCGCCGGCCTTCAGCGTGCGATCCATCTCCGAAAGCCGCTCGATCACAAGCACATTCACATCATTCAGCCGCAGTTCCCCGGCGAGCATCAGTCCCACTGGCCCCGCACCGACAATGACCACATCGAATTCGTCCATGGCACGACCGTCGGCGACGCTTCTTGCACCGCCCTCACGCGCCACTTGCGGCGCGCCTACATGCGGCGCCATCGGCTCCTCGGTGCTCGGGCACCCGCGGACACCGATCTCTCACACCCGAGGCTCATCCGACCCCGGCATACCCCCATGCCGACCACCGGAGTGGACCGCCCCATCACGGTGTGACCTATGCCGGGCTACCCGATCGTCTGCGCCAGGAACGGCCACGACGTGCGCAGGTCGTCCTCCCAGTAGCCCCAGGAGTGGGTGCCGACGGGACGATCGTCGAAGGTGACCGGGATGTTCAGTTCGTGCAGGCGGTTCGTCAGGTTCACGGTGCAGTAGCGGATGGCCGCCTCGATCGGTCCGCCGAAGACGACCTGCACCGGCAGCGGGATCCGGCCCTCCTGGACCCGGCGGTCGCCCGGGGTGTCGTGCGGTGCCGCCGGAACGCCGCTGCCCGCGCTCAAGTAGACGGCGGTTCCGCGCAGTCGGTCCGCGTTGACCAGGGGGTCGTTGGCGCGCCACAGCGGGCTGTCGGCGGGGCCCCACATGTTCTCGACGCTCTGCCCGCCGCCCCAGTTCTCCACCGTCAGCCGGACGAACTCGTGCCCGATCGAGTCCGAGGTCTGCGCGCAACCGCTGTAGGACGCCACGCTCTTCCAGAAGCCGGGTTTGGCGATCGCCAGGTTCAAGACCGAAGTGCCGCTCATGGATACGCCCGCCAGGGCCCGATTGTCGTTGGCGCCCAGGTACTGCTCGATGACGGGCGGCAGCTCCTCGTTGATGAACGTCTGCCACTTGTTGTGGCCCAGTACGGCGTCGTCGCGGATCCAGTCGGTGTAGTACGAGTTGGCGCCGCCGAACGGTGTCACCACGTTGACGTTCTTGTCGCCCAGGAAGCTCACGGCGTCGGTCTGCACGTCCCAGCCGCTCTGGTTCGGGCCGCCCCCGGAACCGTTGAGCAGATACACCGTGGGCCGCGACGGGTCGGCGGCGCGGATCACCTGCACCGGAATCGGCCTGTTCATCGCCGGCGAGAACACCGTGACGGTCTCCTGCCGACCGTTCACCCCCTCCACGGAAACGACATCGGGCGCCGCGCCGACGGTACTCGCGACGCCGGTCAGTCCGGCCGCCACTAGCGCACCGGCCACCGCCAGGCGCAGCGTGGCCATGGACGTCGATCGCCGTATTCCCACAGTTGGTCCCTCTCGTGTCCTCGGGTATCGGCCGCCAGCCCTCGCCGGGTGCTGCCGTTGGTCATCGTTAGAAGATTCGTGCTGCTACCGTGCCCGGTTTGGTCGATTGCCGAACGTCGCGCCTACCGGGCCGGGACGCCCTCGAAAGTGTGGGCCTGTCGCCCATGATCATCGCAGCTATTGTGCGTCTGGGGGGCTCGACACCGACCTATCGCGTTGCGCCGATTCACTCCCGCCACGACCGACGACGAGGAGATATCCATGACAACGCCCGGCATCCGCAGAGTCGTCACCGGCTTCGGCCCCGACGGCAGAGCCCGCGTGGTCTCGGACGAACGCATCGCCGCGAGCCAGCCCGAACAGTGGTCCATCTGGGCCGCCGACAACGTGATTCAGCTCCCCGGCGACGGCACCGCACCCCCGTTCCGAGGCCCACTGCTCCCCGCACCCGGCGGCTTCCACATCACCGTGTTCACCCTCCCACCGCACTTCGACCCCGACGCGCTGTTCGACACCGACGACATCGCCGAACGCGAGGCCGCCTTCACCGCGAGCATCGACCGCGAGGCCCACCCGATCCTCCCCGACCCCAACCCCTACGGCTACGGCACCGTCCGCGGCACCTCCATCCTGCACGCCAACGCCGCCGTCGACTGCCTCATGCAGATCTCCGGCGAAACAGTCTTCGTCCTCGAGGACACGGAAATCCTTCTACAACAAGGCGATTGGATCATCATCAACGGCGTAACCCACGCCTGCCGCAACGACCTCGCCGAACCGTCCCTCCTCCTCGGCGTGGTAATCGGTGCCTGCCACAACGGAATTCCCCTGCGGCACCCCGACTCCACCGCACAGATTCCCGGAACCGACTGACAACTGCGACCGGCCTACCGTTTTCGGGCGCTCAGCCTTCGCCCACCAGGTCCCCGCAGCACATGCGGTCCGTCACCGCAATCTGCTGTGGTGGATGATGGAGGGAGGAGTCTCGAGAGACGGGCTTCGTTGAGATGCAGAGGCGCTGGGTCCTGGACATGCAGCGTCGATATATTGATACCCAGCGTGATCGTTTGATGGCATCCTTGGGACGTGTCCAAACTTCAATGGTCCGCCGAGCATGCAGCGCTTGTGACCGACCAGGGTAAAGTCGTGGGGAAACTTGACATATTTCCAGGCGGCAGAACTATCGTTTCGAGGATGCGGCGTTTGTTGAGGGTGAACGGTTCTCGCGCATGCGTGGTCACCGGCAGCTCGTCCTCCACTGTCTGATCGTAGGAAGTATCGAAAAGTATTGCTGCGGAACGCATTGCGCTGACTCGTCAGCGGTCTCGTTCCCGTGTCCGTTCGCGACCGAGTTCCTTGTCCCGGCCCCGGGACATCTCCGGTGCCGGGCGTTCGCGGGCTCGTTCCAGCTCGGTCGGTGTCGGCTGTGTGACGGCCAGCAGATCCGCGATCTCGCGGCCATTCATCGGAAGCCGCTGCCCACGCTCGAATGCCTCACGCTCCTGTTCCCGGACTACGGCGAGCCGGGCGGCGGCCTCCTTCCGCGCCTTGTGGACAGCGGCATCGGCCGCCTCCCGCTCGCGGGTCTCCCGCTCCTGCCGTTCCCGCTCCTGCTGCCTGTGCCGGCCGGACTCCTCACGCGGCTTCAGGCCGAGCCATTCGTCCCGCCACTCCCGCACCGCACGCTCCTTCGCCAGCTCAATGATCCGCTCCCGCTCGGCCCGTGCCGGAACCGTCCGTAGCTCACGCCGGCACTCCTCCCGCTCTCGGATCCTCTGCTGCGTCTTCTGTTGCCGCGCTCTCTCACCGACACCGGGCAACTCGAGTTGCTGCCCCGGTTCGCGTTGCAGTCCCCGTGCCCAAATTTCGCGGGCGGCCTCTCTCGAAACCACCTGGTGCGTGAACTTGTCCGGGAAGTCCCGGACAAGTCCATCGATCAGCTCGCGCGCCGGTTCCGAGATCGCCTCACCCTGCACCGAGCGCAACGTGTGATGGGCGACGTCACCTCTGTCGATCAGCTCCCGGACGACCCTCAATTGAGTCTCGTCTTTCTTCCCGCCCACCCGACCCGACTTGTCCTCGATGGTGAAAGTACGGCCTCGGTCTTCTTTCACCTTGTCGAACTGAATTCGATCCTTGCCGCACTCGTAGGTTCGGGAGTGGTGGCCGTATCCGTTTTCACGGTCCCGGAAGAACCGATCGGTGCCGTTCTCGAATATCCTTCCACGCTGGTTGCTGTCGAAGCCATTGCGGTCACTATCATAACCATCACCAGGCATAACTACGCCCCGACCCCGAAACTACGAAAGAACGTTGATGTCAGGTCACACGAAGGGAGGATGATCCGGAAGAGTCGTTCTCAACTCGGAAAAAGACGGGCTTCCGTCGTCCTTGCGCAGCCTCCAGTACGCCACTGATACCAACTCGACCAAGTTCAGAAACTCGTTCTCGACTACGTACTTGACGAGGAAATCTGCGGTGCAGGTCTTCCAGTCTCGGAATGGGAAAACTATCGCAGGCTTGATATCACCGTAGATGGTCACGTCCGGGCAGTCATTGTAGCCGGGTGGCATGTCTGTCAAATCACACCATCGTGCATCCAGGTACCGGATGAACCACTCGCCTGTGAAGCACACGAGCTGATCCACGAGGTCAGAATTTTCCGGAATAGTCACGTCCTTGATGTCAGGGAATCGCTCCGCGATCATGTCGCTGATCTCGACAGCCTCGTCGGACTCGAAGTCCCAGGGCTCCGCCGGAAGCGCAGGCAATCCGGCGCGTTTCAGGAACTTGCGGGTCTGCGCTGACTGGCGCTGCGGGTCGGCCCACGCTGCCCATGCGCTCGGCTCGACATCCACGCTGATATCCAAACCGATCTGCTCGTCATCCACGTCTGGCTCCCCTCGGTTCGTCGGTTGGCGGTCACTGTATCGGTGGCCGGGTCGTGCCGTGCCCGTGGTCGAGTGCGGCGAACCGTTCGATGTTGGTGCGGTCGAGTGCGACGGCCGCGATCCACAGGTGCCGCATCTCCCCTGGCGGCGGATACGGGTTGTCGGTGCCCCGGAAGGTGATCGCGGTCGGCTCGGACTTCCCGGCCGGACGGATGAGATCGTGACGGTCGGCCGAGTGGACGAACAACACCGCGGCGCACATGCGCTGGAGTTCGAGCCGGGGGTTGTCCGGTTCGGTCCGGCCGGGGTCGATGACGACGGCCATGCTGTCGGATACCCCGGTCGGGACGAACGCCACGTGCCCGCAGTAGGACATGCCGAAGCCCCACAACGGAATCGGGGCACTGCGTTGCAGCACGGTGGTCGCCCGGTCGTAAGGGTGGATGTCCTCGGTGGCAGGCGGCATCCGGTCGACCGGGATCGCCTTGATACCGATCGTGGAATCGTCGCCGGTACCCCATGAATAGATCACCGGGCCGTCTGCGCAGACGTGCGCGCCGAGCATGTAGGACTGCGCTGCCTCGAGGAACTTCGGGGGCGGGATCGGGGCGTGTCCGGCCACCGGTGGCGGGGGTGGGAATGGTCATGCGGGTACTGCTGTCCTCTCTGCTCGGTGATCGATCATCGGTGTGGCCTGTGCCGGCGCTCGTCGTCGATGCGCCGGCGGATGTCGTGCACGCTGCGGCCCGGCGGGATCCGGCGCGGCCACCACCGCACCGCCAGGAACCCGAACACCAGGACACCGAGCAGCGACAGCGCGAAAACCCAGAGCACGCGCGGCTCCTACTCGGTGCCCGGCGAGGTCGGCCACGGCTCGAGGTGGTCGAGACTGCCGCTGCACAACAGTTCGCCGCCACGGCACAGGAGCCAGCCGCAGGGCGGTGCCGGTGCCCGGACGACACGATGGTCCGGCCCCGCGCCGGCCTCGATGGCCCGCGCCCGCCGCTCGGCGGCCTCCCGCCCCGACACCTCCGGCAGTCCCGACACCTCCGGCTGTGCGCCGGTCAATCCCACGGCCGTACACTCGTCCGACTACCGATCGAAACCTGCTGCGCGGGAACCAGTTCCGCCCACAGCTCATGCCGCACCGCATCCCACAACCCGGCCAGCTGCGGCCACCCGTCCCGCGCCTGCGCCAAGTCCGGAAAGACCTCATACGACACCAGCACCACACCGTCCTCGCGGACGGTCATGATGCGGGCGGTGTGGCCGGCCAGCTGCCAGGTCACCTCGCACCCGTCGACCTCGGTCCTGCGGACGTTCGCAGCCTTGGCGTCGCTCATGACGGCCCTACCCGTCGGCGCCCGCCGGCATGCGCACGGCGAACATGTGGGTGTCGGGGTCGGCCAGGCCGTCGAGTACCGCGAGGAGCGTTCGCAGGTCCGGGACGGGCGGCAGCGCCAGGGAATCGGATGGCCGGGGCGGGAACGAGATTCCCCGCACGGCAGCACGTTCCCGCGGAGTCTCCGTCGGGGGCACGATCTTCCCCGCCTTCACCAGGCGACTGTAGGCGCTCGCCTTCCGCGGGCACTCGAGCGCGCGGCAGGCGATGTGCTGCTGGAGAATTCGCGCGGCCTCGGGCACGGTGAGCCGGTGGTCAGGGTGGGCGTGATCCGCCTCGTCGGGCCGGGATGCCGCCCAGATGGTCGGCGGGCACACGGTTTCCAGGGTGAACATCTCGCACACCCGGCTGGGAGTGTTGTCGACGGTGGCCAGGTCATAGACGACCACGGCATCGACAGCCAGCCCAGCCGCCAGACCGAGGGCATACCCGACCGGGTCCGGATGGTCGGCCGGCGGCCGCACCGTGTACAGGACTATGTACCCCAGTCGTGCTGTGTACCTTTGGGTTTCTACTGCATGCCGCGGTGCGTCGAGGCCTGACACGTCGCCGCGCACCAAGCAGACCGCCGTCGGCTTGTCATTCGGTTCGCCGGATTCCATGGTTTCCTCTCGGCTTGATTTCGGTGGGCGCCCGCCGCCGGGGAAGCTGTTCGCCGTCGGCCGGACGTCACAGTTGGGTTGGCCGATCAGCGAGAGGCACTGCGTCGACCCGGCGGCGGGGCTGCCGCAGACTTTTCCGGAATTCAAGCCAGCGAAGTGCCAAACTTTTTGGCACCCTGGAAGTCGCAGAGAGCGTTGAATAGAGCGGTGGACAGGATGCCCAAAGATCGTGGCAGCATTGGTTCCCGAGTCGCTCAGGCCCGGAAACTGGCAGGGATTACACAACGCGAACTGGCTGCGCGAGCAGACGTTTCACACAGTCTCGTGCGTGCTGTCGAACGAGGCGCTGTACCGGCTTCCGCGGCCTTCCTCGGCGCCGTTTCCAAGGCGCTCAGGGTCAGCGTTCCGGACCTCACAGGTCAGCCGTACACGCCCACACCCGGCCAGGACAGCGAGGTACATGCCGCAGTGGCAGTGCTGCGAACCGAACTCGCAGCCTACGACCTGGACAACTCCGACGTGACCGAAATCCGGCCGCTTGCGCGGATCGCCGGGGATGTACAGCACATCAGTCGCTACCGGCGTGCGGCGGCGTTTCACAAATTGGGGCGTGCGCTGCCACCGCTGCTTGGGGAAGTGCGTGCGACGGTGCATCGCAGCCACGGCAGGGAGCGTGAGCAGGCGTGCACACTTCTCTGCGAGTTGTACTACTCATCTCACAGTCTCGCGCACAAGCTCGGATACACCGACCTCGCCGCCCTTGCTATCGACCGTTTAGCCTGGGCTGCAACCGAATCCGATGACCCTCTGTGGATTGCGACGAGTCAGTTTCACCGCGCGGCCATCCTGACCTCCGGCGGGGACTGGTCGGCAGCGTTGACATTCCTCGAGCGCTGCCGCTCCAGCGTCGAACCTCGTTTGAGCGCCGGCCATCGCCGGGACCTGATCGCGTGGGGAGGGCTGCACCTCCAGTCCGGTCTGGCCGCTGCACGCTCTGGAAGGCGTGATCTCGCCGACGCCCACCTCGCCGAGGCCCGCGAGACGGCGACCCGGGTCGGGGACAACAACGATCCGATCATGTCGTTCGGGCCGACGAACGTCGACATTTGGGCGGTTGCGCTGGCGGTCGAGGGTTTGGATGGTGCCGAGGCGCTGAACCGGGCCGGCACCCTCGTCATCCCGGCCGGCACGCCGAAAGAACGAGCCGGCCACCACTACATCGACCTGTCGCGAGCGTACCTACTCCACGGCGACCGCATGAGATCCCTCGAAGCCCTGCACACAGCCCGCACGATCGCACCCTCGCAGACCCGATACAACCCGATGGTTCATGAGACGGTCCGGGCGCTGGCACGCGCCGAAGCACGCAGCGTGGACACCGTTCACGGTTTCGCTGTGTGGTGTGGAATCACCAACAGTCTGTAGCTCAACCTTCGGTGGGGAGCCCTTTCGCGGCCGCCGGCGTCAGGAACTCGACCCGTGACGAGGAGACGTACTTGTCACGCTCGGAGAGGAAGTGCTTCGTATGCGGTTGCCGTTCGTGCTCCTCGAAGGCGTCGCGGTCGCGGTATACCTCGTAGAAGACACGTGCCAGGGGCTCGTTCTCTACGGTGTGAGTGGAGTAGACGAGCGTGCCCGGCTCGTGCTGGATGATGCCGTTGACGGTTTCGGCGACCAGTCGGTCGAATGCGCCGGCCTTCGCGGCATCTTGCAGGTCGAACCTCACGACGAGCGCAAACATCGAATCTCCCTTGCAGTCAACGGAACGCATGATGCCCGGACCGTCGTGCCACTCCGGGACAATTCACGGTACAGGCGCATCGCCGGCCGTCGCCTCGAGCCGCGAATGAGACGCGTCATCAGCGCCTTGCTCTCGGCACAGCGTGTTCCGCAACATTCCGCAACACAGTAGGCAGGGAGCTGACCGTGCGTCTAACGTTCATGGCCAAGGACCCGGATTCGAATCCGGCAGGTTCACCAACGCTCTACCGCACCGACCGCGGTTCCTGGGTAATGCAGGGATGGGAGTTCGCCGACCCCGAACCCTCGGGCAGTTCCTTGTCGGTGCAGGCGTGCGGCGGATCAACCCCGCGTGCACGGGGAGCACAACTCGGCGCTGTCCCAGATCCAGTCGATGGGGGGATCATCCCCGCGTGCGCGAGGAGCACACTTCCTGAACAGCAAGTTTCATACGACATCGAGCGAAATTCAATCGGTTTCTCGGAAGCTGATCTTGAACGACGGAAATAGCGGCGACCTTCTCACTACGACCGGGGCGCGGGCCGTCGTACGGATAAGGGAAGCATGGGGCGTACTGACGGAGCTGCTGTTGCTTCGGCTCGGTCCCGGCTACCGGGTATCCAGCACCATCGTCACAGGTACGCGGATCTCACCGCCGGGCTCGAAATGCAGGACGACCGTGTCCTGGTTCCAGTCGATTCGGGGCTCGGTGCTCCAGGCGAGCGGGATCGTCACGACGTGACCGCGCGGCACGTCGTCGGCGGCGAGCCGGCCTAGCCAGACTTCGTAGCGGTCGTCGTCCATGGGGCTGTGGACACGCTTCACCGCGGCGGCATAGTCACCTGTCGGTGCCGGATAGGTCTGAACCGTGTGGGTGCGATGCATGAACAGGGCGACCGCCGCCACCGTCGTAACGACCACTCCCCCAACAACACCGATAACCAGTCCGGTGAGAAAGGGCCCACGTGCGGGTCTCCGGGAGTGGATCGTATCCGGCGGCGGGTGCGTCATGGCCCTCATCATGCACCGCCCGGCACCTTCCTGCGGCGGGTCCTTCGGCTCCGGCCACGATGACATCGGCGGATCCAGCCGACACGCACGACAGCGGGCTGGAACCCGGTAGGAGCCCGGACCACGATCATGTAATGCTTGGCACCATGGCCGGATTCGATGCGGGGGTGCGTGGATGACGTCTGATGCCGAGTTGAACCCTGACGCGGTCGAGGTCGGGGACTTCGTCTCGCAGCCGCCCGATGTCGTGTGGGGGGCGCTGACGGAGCCGGATCTGCTGGAGCGGTGGCTGATGCGGCCGATCGGGTTCGCCGCGGTGACCGGGACGCACTTCATCTTCGCATTGCCCACTCCGCAGACCGGCGAGATCGCCTGCGAGGTGCTCGCGACTCGGCCGGGTGAGCAGCTGACCCTCAGCTGGGTGGATCTGCAAGCCGACCGCCCTGCCCGCTGGATTGTCGACTGGACGATCCGGCCGGAGGGCCGCGGTACCCGACTTCTGTTGACGCAGACCGGATTCGATATCGAGGACCGTCGGCAGAAGATGGCACGCAACGCCATGGAGCGAGGCTGGCGGAGCGCTCTGGCCCGAATGCGCGACGTCCTCGCCTGAGCGGGCAGGAGGTCGGGTCGATGACGTCGTTGCGGGCGCGGGCACTCATCGCGCAGATGCGGTTGCGGCAGAACAAGCGGTTCTACGCCGACCCCGCAACGATGCGCGACAGTTTGGCACGGCATCAGGCACCGGAGCGGTCGCGTCCGCCGCGGCGGATGACCGATACCTGCGATATCACCAGCCGGGTGGTCGAAGGGTGCGAGGTCTACACCCTCGCGCCGGCGGGCGGGCCGACATCGCCGCGGCACATCTTCCATATGCACGGCGGCGGCTTCGTCGAAGCGCCCGAACCACACCACTGGCACTTCGCGGCCAGGATCGTCGCCCGGCTCGGGTGCCTCTACACGATGCCGATGTACCCGTTGGCGCCCGAGCACGATCACCGGTCCATCGTTCCCATGGTCGAGCGGGCCTACGCCCGCGTCACCGACACCGTCGCACCCCGGAACCGGATCGTCTTCGGCGACTCGGCGGGCGGTACGCTCGCGCTCACCCTGGTCCGTCACCTGCGCGAACGCGGACAGCCACAGCCGGCCGCGCTCGCGTTGTTCTCCCCGTGGATCGACCTCGCCACCGACGATCCCTTATCGCTGACCCTCGACTACCGCGACCCGGAGCTCGGTGTCTCGGGTCTGAAACAGGCCGGCCGGTGGTACGCGGGCAGACGAGCGCTCGACGATCCGGAGATCAGCCCCGCATTCGCCGACCTCGCCCGGCTGGCCCCGATCGTCGTCTTCATCGGCCACCGCGACATCCTGCTACCCGACGCCCGCCGTATCCGAGAACTCGGCGATCTCGCGGGCGTACCCGTCGAGCTGCACGAATACCCCGGAATGTTCCACAACTGGATCATGAAGAACATCCCCGAGGCCCGGCGAGCCACCGACGAACTCCTGCGTTTCCTGGGTCGCCGGGACGACGGCTGAGGTCGATGGGTCCACCACCGTAGCTACACCTTGACTCCCCGCGCCGGCTTCGGCGCGGCGAGTTCCCGGAGGGAGGACAGGAACAGCTCGTCCATCTGGGGGCTCAGCTCGGACAGGGTGGTGGCGCTGGCGCAGCCGGCGGAGCCGAAGACTCTGTCGAGTGCGTCGGTTTCGGTGCCTGCGCCGATCGACAGGCACAGGCAGGCGACGCCGTCCGCGCGGAGTTCCTCGAGTGCCTTGTAGGCGTCGGCTTCCGCGTAACGACCTTCGTAGCCGTCGTCGTAGGGAAAGCCGTCGGAGAGGACCAGCAGCAGCCGATTCTGTGTTCCCGCTTCGGTTTTGAGTATCTCGCCCGCACCGCGGATGCCGGCGCCGAGGCGGGTGTACTTCGACGGTTCGAGCTGGTTGAGCCGGGCTCGCCCGACCGCGCCGAAACGTTGTCCGAAGGTTTTGATCGCCGGTAGCTGGACCGAGTGCCGGCCCTCCGACCGGAACGCATAGACGGCGACGCGGTCCCCGAGTTCCTCGAGCGTAAGGGCCAGGGTGGAGGCCGCGCGGCGCTGGTGATCGTGCACGGCCAGGCCCTCCGGATCGGTATCGGTGGCGGATCCGGAGGCGTCGATCAGGATGAGGACGCCGAGATTGCGAGCGAGTTTGCGGCGTTCCAGATAGACGTTCTCCGGCGGGGAAAAGCCGGAGCGCAGATCGACGAACATGTCGATCAGTGCCTCGATGTCGAGTTCGTCGCCATCAGGGCGGCCCCGTAAAACCTTGGGGCCGAGGCCGATACGAGCCAGCCGCCGACGGAGCACGTCGTCGGGGGGAACACCGGCGGCGGAGACGTCCGCGGGGACCGTCAACGGAAAGTCGACGACCCGGCACCACTCGGGCCGATACCGATTGTTGTGGACGTCCCACTCCGGATAGAGGGCGCCCCCCACACCGACGGCGCTGCCCGGGTTGTCGTCATCGGTGAAATGAATCTGCGTGGGAAGCGGCCGGGCATTCGCCCCGGCCATGCGTGCCCGCCGGACGGCGCGCACTTGCGCCTCCGCTCCGGCCGGCCCGTCTCCGGGTGACCGCGAGGTGCCGAGCTTCTTGCGGAAGTAGTCCATCAGCGTCTGCGAGCTGAAGAGCGGATTCTCGAACAGCTTGGCAATCTTGCTTTCCCCGCCCTCGTCCGCGTCCTCGTCGTCATCGTCGGCCTCGGGGATGTCGAGGGGATCGAATTCCAAATGCAGCTCTTTGTCGGTGGCCTGCGCTCCCTCTCCCGCGACGGGCGCCAGCAGCCGGGAGGGTTTGATGGCGCCGAACCATTCCGGTGGATCGGCGACCTTCTTTCGGCCTTTGGCCACCTCGAGCGATTCCTCGGCGGTCGCGGTGCTCGGCTCGCCGTCGAGGCGGAACGAGGCAGCGGCCGGAATCCGTTCGGCGAGTTCGGCGAACACCCGATGGCCTTCGAGTGCCAGATAGCGGCGCGTTGTCGTGGCGCGCCCCCGCAATGCCTTCACCCATCGCTGATCCAGGCTCCCCGCACCGAGCAGGGCCGCCTGGAACAGCAGTTCGCGGCGCTGCTCGGTGACGGTGCGGCCGGCCGAGACGAATATGACCCGACCGTTCGTATAAGGCCCCTCGCCGCCCAATGCCTCCGCGACATCGACGGATCGGCCGGCAACGAAAGTGGCGAGGAGCCGGAACCGCTCGGGACTCGAATCGACGGCTGTCATGACCGGGGCAGGAAGGCGTCGACGAGTTCGCCCAGGGCGCGGACGACATCGTGATCGTCGGACAGGGCCTGAACGATGGCCGACTGAACGGCACTGCGCAGGCTCAGCCCCTCGGCGGCAAGGCCGCCGGCGAGGATCAGCATGCGGGTGGAGGCCACTTCACGCAGCGGCGAGCCGTCCAGGTTCCGGATCGCGTGACCGAGCCGGACCAGGGAATGCGCTGTCTCGGAATCGATTCCGGCTTCGTGGGCAACCACCTCCGTCTCGATCTCGGCAGGCGGGAAGCCGAGTTCGATGGCGACGAAACGCTGCCGTGTCGACTCCTTGATGTTCTTCAGGACGCTCTGGTAGCCGGGATTGTAGGAAATCACCAGCTGAAACCCGGGTGCCGCCGGCAAGGTCGTGCCGAGCCGATCCACCGAAAGCTCACGGCGGTGATCGGCGAGCGGATGGATGACCACGGTGGTGTCCTGCCGCGCCTCCACCACCTCGTCGAGATAACAGATGGCGCCCTCGCGCACGGCCCGGGTCAGCGGCCCGTCCACCCAGACGGTTTCTCCGCCCTTGAGCAGGAACCGGCCGACCAGGTCCGCCGACGTCATATCCTCATGTCCCGCAACGGTAATGAGATCGCGGCCGAGTTCCTTTGCCATGGCTTCCACGAAGCGAGTCTTCCCGCATCCCGTGGGCCCTTTCAACAGCACGGGCAGACCACGGCGGGACGCCGCGTGAAAGACCTCGACCTCGTCCCCTACCGCTCGATAGAACGGCGCCGCCGACTCGGTCTTGACTGCGGTGGGGTGATTGTTGGTCAGCAACTTATTCTCCTCGGTCGAAGGGGACGGTCTTCGGGGGCTCGACGCCCTCGGGAAGGACCAGCCGGCCGTCGGTATCGATGTAGCCGGAATCCCTGGTGGGGATCGGCAGAGCGGGGTCCGGACAGGGCTTGTCGGTCCCGTCGCCGCAGGTACCTGCGGTGAAGTAGGAACGCTTCTGGACATCCTCGGGCCAGGGGTCGGCGTGCATGCCGAACCACTGCGCGGGCACGTTGTAGAAAACGAAGAAGAGCGCGCTGCACGCCGCGAAGATCGCCAGGAAGCGGGTGAACTGCTGTCTCACGAATCCGCCGCGGATACGGTCCAGTCCGCGTTCGACGACCGTGCGGCCACGATCGTCGGTGAAGTAGCGAAGACAGCACAGACCTGCCTGGACGCCACCCCACATGAGTCCTTCATACACGGGCCACTGGTAGTAGGTGCCGGCATTCAACGACACGGACCGGATGGAGCCGGGGAACGAATACAGCCCCATCGGCATCAGGACCAGGCCCTCCATGACCAGGTCGAAGAGAAATGCCCACACGGCCACGACGCCGACCAGGCCGAGGTTGCTGATGCCCGGCCACCTCGCCTTGACACGCCGCATGACGAAGCAGCCGAAGATCGTGCACAGCAGAACTCCGTACGCATATCCCGGCGCATTCATCAGCAGCGGTTCCGCCACCTGACGACCCGGCTCGTCCGGCGACACCCAACCCGGAATGTGCGGCGACCAGGATCCCCGGTTCCACATCCAGGTGTTGTAGGTGCACCACGTGTTCAGATAATTCAGGAGCGGGTCCTGGAAGAACATCAGGCCGCACGACACCAGGAGCATGCCGTCCAACGTGATTCGGCGCTCGCGCCGCCACGGCCTGACGATGAACCACCAGAGGCCGATCGGCAGGCCCAGCACGATTCCGGCCGTATAGACGGTCAGAATCGTCTTCATCAGCTCCGGCGGATCGCTCGGGCCCGTGGGGACCCGCTCGAAATAGGGGCCGGTGACCCACCGGATCCAGACGTACAGCTGAAGCGCGAGAAGCGCGCCCCCGATAACGGCCCAGATCCGGATGGGCTTACCGGGGGACTGCACCTGGGCGCCGAGCGAGGCCACTTTGTCGGCCGACTCGGTGACGACAGGTGCATTCTCCCTTTCCGACATATTCTCAATTCCCTCGATCGAACGGAACGATCTCCGGCCGCTTCACACCCTCCGGGTATACGAGCTGGCCGTCCTGGTTGATGTAGGCGGAATCCTTGCTGGGGATCGGTAGCGCTGGATCGGGGCAGAGGCGACCCGTCCCCTCACCGCAGATGCCCATGTTGAAGTACGAGCGCTTCTGGATGTCCTCGGGCCAGGGCTCGGCGTGCATGGCGAACCACTGCGAGGGAATGTTGTAGAACACGAAGAAGAACGCGCTGCACGCCGCGAAGATCGCCAGGAAGCGGGTGATCTGCTGCTTCGCGAACCCGCCGCGGACACGTTCCAGCCCTCGTTCGACGAATGTCCGGCCACGGTCGTCGGTGAAGTAGCGCAGCGCGCAGAGACCGGCCTGGACGCCGCCCCACATGAGCCCCTCATAGAGCGGCCACTGGTAGTAGGTGCCGGCGTTGATCGACAGGGACTGAATGGCACCGGGATAGGTGAAAAGGCCCATCGGCATCAGGAACAGGCCCTCGATGACGAAATCGAAGATGAACGTCCAGACGATCAGCACACCGATCAGTCCGAGGTTGTTGATCTTCGGCCAGCGCGCCTTGACCTTGCGCATGACCCAGCAGCCGAGAATCGTGCACAGCAGCACCCCGTACGAGTAACCCGGCGCATTCATCAGAATCGGTTCGGCCATCATGTGGCCCGGCTCGCCATAGGACTGCCAGCCCGGAACGTGCTGGACCCACGAGCCGCGGTTCCACATCCACGTGTTGTACGTGCTCCACGTGTTGAAGTAGTTCAGCAGCGGATCCTGGAAGAACAGCAGGCCGCAGGCCACCAGCAGCATGCCGTCGAGCGTGATTCGCCGCTCGCGGCGCCACGGCCTGACGATGAACCACCAGATGCCGACCGGCAGGCCGACGATGATCACGGCAGTCCAGGTAATGAGGATCGCCTTCATCAATGTCGGCGGATCGCTCGGCCCGGTGGGCACCCGCTCGAAATAGGGCCCGGTGACCCAGCGGATCCACACGTACACCTGAAAGGCCAGGATCAGGCCGCCGATGACGGCCCAGATCACGACCGGTCTGGATTTGGATTGAACCTGGGCACCGAGTGAGGCCACTCCCCGGGCCGACTCGGTGACAACGGGTGGGCTCTTCTTGTCCGACGGGGCACTCATGACACCGTCTCCTTCTGGATCGTTGCAATACAGCGCTCACGTATCCGCTCGACCCCGACTTCGCCGGGGGCACAGCAGAAGTCGCTCGACGAGGTAGTCATCGATGACTCTCCTTCGGTGCTCGACCGCGATCAATATACCATCGGGTATCTCAGTAACCAATGGGTTTCTCAGATCCTCTGGTAGGCTCGACAGCATGGTGGAGCGGTGGACGGTGGAGCGGCGGCTGGAGCACACACGTTCGCTTCTGCTCGATGCCGCGGAGGCGGTGTTCGCCGAAAAAGGCTTCACCGCAGCCACTCTCGACGACATCGCCCGCACGGCCGGCTACACGAAGGGCGCCATCTACAAGCACTTCTCCGCAAAGGAAGACCTCTTCCTGGCCGTGAGCGACCGATATTGGCGTCGCTACTTCGACACCTTCGCCGAGGTACTGTCGGCGGCAACCCAGGTGGGAACGCGCGAACTCGACGAAATCGCCCAGCGCTGGCGTCAGCTCAGCACCGACCGCGGCGCCGACCAAGCCGCGCTGGGCCTCGAGTTCACGCTCTACCTGCTGCGCAACCCCGAGGCCCGAGAACGGGTGGAGGCCAAGAGGTTCGAGGTCGCCGAGGCGCTGGCGAAGTTCATCGCCGAGGGCCTCGAGAAGATCGGCGGCACGCTGCTGATCCCGCCGCTGACGTTCGCCCGCATCCTCATCACCACCACCGACTCCGTCGTACTCGGCAGCCAACTCGACGACATCGACCTCTACCGCCCGACCATCGAAATGTACGTCTCGGCAATCAAACTGCCCTGAGCCGAGGGCTCTCACTCTTCCCCGACGATGCTGATCGCCTGGCGTGGGCACCGCCGAACCGCTTCGCGCACAACGCCTTCGGTATCGTCGGCGACCTCGGGGCGGAGCACCTCGAGTTCGTCGTCCTCGGTGAGATGGAAGACATCCGGTGCGAGGCCCATGCATATGCCGTTGCGCTCGCACTGGACGTCGTCCACGTCGACTCTCACGGCAGCACCCGCACCGGCAGCTTCGACCATCCGGCCACGTTCTGCATGGTGACCCGCTCGCAGCCGTCCCAGTCCACCTCGTAGCGCGGCATGAAATCGAGCAGATGCTCCAGGGCTATGGCCGTTTCCAGCCGGGCCAGAGCGGCACCCAGGCAGCTGTGAATCCCGTATCCGAGTGCGACATTCAGCGCCTCGCTGCGATCGCGATCGATGTCGAAGGTATCGGCGTCGGTGAAGGCGTCCGAATCGCGGTTGGCCGAGGCGCCGATGAGGAAGACCGGCTTACCCGCGGGGATCGTCACCCCGTGCAGGGTCACCTCTTTCAGCGTGCATCGCACGTTGTACTGAACCGGGCCCTCGTACCGCAGCAGTTCCTCGACGGCTTGCGGCACCTTGCCGCGGTCGTCGAGCAGCTTCTGCCACTGGTCGGGATTGCGGGCGAAGACCGCGGCGGCGGTGCCGACCAATTTGGTGACCGTCTCGGCCCCCGCACCGCCGAGAAGCGTGGCGAACCCGGCTATTTCCTCGTCGTCCAGGGAGGACATCTCGCCGTACTCGCGTTCGATCTCGGCCGCGATCAGGGTGCTGATCATGTCGTCCCGCGGTTCGGCGCGACGCTTCTGGACGAGTTCGTAGTAGAAGGCGGATTCGGCGTCGATCGCCCGCATGCCGGCCTCGGTCATCTCCATCTGCCCCGGCTCGCGATGCAGGGACACGTCCATCCACACCCGGACCTGCTGGCGGAATTCCTCGGGCACCCCGGCCATCCGGGTGATCACCTCGACGGGGAACGGCGCCGAGAAGTCCCGGACGACGTCGAACCGGGCCGGATCGGCCGCACTCAGGTACTTGCGGACCAGTTCGACCACGGTGTCCCGCTGGGATTGAACGGCCCGTGGAGTGAACGCCCTGCTCAGCAGGCTACGCATGTGCCGGTGATCGGGCGGATCCATGAAGATGATCGACTTCTGCGGCGGCTCACCGGATTTGATCATTCCGAGATCGACACCGCGCGTCGACGTATAGGTCCCGTGGTCCTTGAATGCCGCGGCCACATCTTCGTGCCGGGTCAGGGCGTAGAAGTCGTGTTCGGCGTTGTAGTAGACCGGCGCCTCTTCCCGCATGCGCCGGTATATCTCATACGGGTAGGCGTAGAACTGTTCGGAAAACGGATCGAATTCCACACTCGTGGTCACCAATGTCACTCCTTCGAGCAGACGTGCACCACCACCGGTCGGCCGAAAGTCCGATCAGCCCACCGACGGCGGCTGCCACGAGAACGTTCCTGCCGCGCAGGCGTGGCGTTCCCGCTGTCGTCTTCGCCGACCCGCTGTCCGGGTCGGCCCACCCAAAGATACAACCTCGTATGTGAGATACGGGTCGGTATGTGGAGAATTTTCCGGAAGCCCGCACCGCTCCCGCCCCGGCGGTGCGTACTCAGCGTCCGAATCGGCGGGCGAGGGCGACACCGGTGGAGCGGAGCCGGTCGGAGATGCGCACGGTGAACAGCGGGTTGAAGACGTCCATGCGCAAGCGGGTGAGCTCGGAGGTCTTGATGCGCCACCGGCCGTCGATCTTCTCGTAGGTTTCGTGATAGTGGCCGTAGCCGTTCAGGTTGACGCCCGGGGCCAACCGGACCACGTCGTTCAGCGCCCACACGCCGGTGGCGGTCGTCGGCGAGGTCAGTTCGATCTCGGGGGCGTGCACCTGGTGCACCGTCGGCTGCGCGGGCTTGCCGAGGGTGGCCCGGAGGAAGGCCACGAACTCGTCGGCGCCGTCGATCACCTTGCCGCCCGACGCGGACGTGTCGCTGACGAAGTCGTCGGTGAACAGCTCACGCCACGCATCCCACTGCTTCGTGTCGAGATAGCGGCAGTAGCGGGCCTTGAGCTGCTTGATCGCCTCGATCTCCAGCAGCGTGGCGGCGGCATCCATCGAAAACCTTCCAGTATGGGCAATGGTCAGTGTACCGCCGGCTCCCGGCGCCGACAGCGGAATCACGGCGGAGCCCCGGCTCCCCGCAGACAGAACCGGACCAGATGCGCCACATCGGCGTCGGACGGCCGGCGCGCGGAGCCGATGTAGCGGCGCATCGTATCGAGCGTGCAGTGGAACACCGAGTCCGCGGCGCGCTCCGAATCCGGTTGTCCGAGAGCGGCTACGGGTTCGGTGAGCAGCGCACGCAGCGGCTTCAGGATCGCGTCGGCGGCCACGGTGTCGTCGGCGGCCGGCACCTGCCCCAGGGTGGCCCGGCTCATGCTGATCAGGTGCGGGTCGGTCACCTGCACCATCGCGCCCTCGATCCAGCGGGTGATCCGGCCCGCCGGGGTGGCCTCCTTGGCCATCTGGTGCTCGAGGTACGAAACGACCAGGGCGACACCGCGTTCCAGGACGGCGAGGATGAGATCGTCCTTACCGGTGAAGTAACGGTAGAACGCCTTGTTCGAGGAGCCCGCCTCGGTGACGATATCGCTGAGCCGCGGAGCGGCGGGGGCGACCCGCTCCATGACCCGCACGGCCGCCGCCAGAATGCGTTCCACCTCGTCGACGGCGCTGCGGTGGCGATCGTCGAGCGCCCGCTCGACCGCCATCGCCGCGCGCGAGGTGCCGTCGCCGGACCGGCCCGGGGCACCGCCGGTTCCTCGTCCGATCGCGGCCATCAGGGCATACCGCCGTCCGATCTCAGGATCGCGCCGGTGGTGTAGCTGGCGGCATCGGAGGCGAGAAACAATGCGGCGCCGACGATTTCGTCCGGGCGGCCGATCCGCCGCAGGGCGTGGTCGGCGAACGGATTCCGCGAGGGCCCCAGTTCCTCCAGCCCCCACCCCGCGGTGGCATCGGTTCGGTGTGGGCCCGCCATGAGGGTGTTGACGCGCACCGTCGGCCCGAACGCCTGCGCCATCCCCTCGGTCATCGCGTTGAGCCCCGCCTTGGCCGCCGCGTAGGGCACGATCGACGGCGTGGGGCGCAGCGATCCGGTGGAGCTGATGTTGATGATCGACCCGCGACCGGCCCGCGCCATCCGCTCCCCCACCAGCGCCGACAACCGGAACGGCCCCTTGAGATTCAGGTTCACGACGGCGTCGAACAGCTTCTCGCTCACCGAGGTCAGCGAGTCGTAGACCGGCTGCATGCCGGCATTGTTGATCAGCACGTCGATCCGGCCGAACCTGCCGTAGACGGCCTCGACCAAACCGTCGAGCTGGTCCCATCGCCCGATGTGCACGCCGTAGGGCAGCGCGGTCCGCCCGGTCGCCTTCTCGATTTCTTCGGCGGTCGCCACGCAGGTGGCGTAGTTGCGGCTGGCGACAACGACATCGGCGCCGCAGCGTGCCACCGCGAAGGCCATCTCCCGGCCCAGACCGCGGCTGCCGCCGGTGATCAGGACCACTCGATCGGTCAGGTCGAACAGGTCGTCCGCGTAGCCCATCACCGCCGTCCGATCGCTCGGCCCACCGACAGTGTCCAGCCAGCCTTGCCATCCATCGCCGCACTCCTTAATCTCTCTCCGGAGAATAGCATTCTCCAAATGGAACATGTCAATCTCCACCGTACGAGTCATGGACAGATGCCCGAGACCTGAGGGAGCACAGGAGCAGCCGATGAGCGAGACAGCAATGATCACCGGGGCCGCCGGCGGGATCGGCGCGGCGGTGGCCCGGCGGCTCGCCGCGGCCGGCATCCGCTGCGTGCTGGTGGACCGCAAGCCCGAGGTGGCGGATGTGGCCGCGGAGATCGGTGGCGTGGCGGTGCTGGGCGACGTGACCGATCCGGCGCTGTCCGAACGCGCGGTGGCCGCCGCGGGCGATCGGCTCGACCTGCTGGTGCTCAATGCCGGGATGAACTCCGCCGACAAGGACATGGCCACACTGGATTTCGAGCACTATCGGGCCATCGTGGGAGTCAACCAGCACGCCGTCGTCTGGGGGCTGCGGGCGGCCCTCCCGGTGATGCGCCGCCAGGGCGGCGGCTCGATCGTGGTCACGGCCTCGCTGGCCGCGTTGCAGAGCACGCCCCAGGACCCGATCTACACCATGACCAAGCACGCCGTCATCGGCCTGGTGCGGTCCTACTCTCCCACCCTGGCGAAGGAGAACATCCGGCTCAGCGCGGTATGTCCCGGCCTGGTGGACACCCCGCTGACCGCAGGCGGCCGAGACCGGTTCCGCGAGGCCGGAATTCCGATGCTCTCCTCCGACACCGTGGCCGCCGCCATCGAACACGGCCTGCGCGCCGCCGAACCCGGCACCGAACTGGTGGTCCGCCCCGGACGGCCGGATGCCCGATACCGACCGGCCCCGCTGCCCTGAAAAGCGTTGGTGCGGACCGAAACCGGGCCGCCCGCACGGACGACCCGGCTTCGGTGACGAGATCAGCTCTTCGACACCGGCTCTCGATCGTCACTCGGACGGGACTCCTGCGGGGCGTCGCCGTGACCGGGCCACCAGGCGCGGTGGCCGATCAGCGCCGTCAGCGCCGGGGTGAAGAACATCGCCATGACGAAGGCCGCGATCGCGATGCCGACCGAGATGGCGAAGCCCATCTGCGACAGTACGGTGTTGCCCGCCAACATCATCGAGGCGAAGGTGCCCGCCAGGATGACGCCCGCGGCGGCGATGGTCGGGCCGGTGTGGTGCAGGGCCAGGGCGGCGGCCCGCTTCGGTTCGTGACCCTCTCGCGCCTCCTCCCGCAGGCGGGCGACCATCAGGATGTTGTAGTCGGTGCCGAGCGCGACCACGAAGAGGTACATGATCAGCGGCAGTGTGAAAATCAGCCCGGACTCGCTCCGCAGGTGCTGGAACACGAGGACGGACGCACCCAGCGTGGCCCCGAAACCCAGGAACACCGACACCATCAGGTACCACGGCGCCACCAGGCTGCGCAGCAGCAGCGCCAGCACGATCATGATCAGGACCGCCGCCACCGGGAACACGATCGCGTAGTCGCGGTTCATCGCGTCCTGGAAGTCGACGAACACCGACGTCATGCCGCCGACCACGGCCGTCGTTCCGGCCGGTGCCGCCGCGTGCGCCGCCGCGCGTAGTGGACCTCGGACCGTGTCGATCGCCTGATCCGATTCCGGCGTGGACGTCAACGTCACCTTGTAGGCGGCGACCGAATTATCCTGCGACAGCGTCGGTTCCGAGACCTGGCCGACACCGTCCACCCGGTTCAGCTCGGTGCGGTAGGCCGCCAGTTGCTCCTGGCTCAGCGCATTCGGCGACCGCAGCAGCACGTCCGACGGCTGGGTGACGCCCGCGGGCAGGCCCTTGAGCAGTTCCTTGCTGTACACCGTGGATTCGGAGGCGTCGGAGGTCGAGCCGGAGGTGAGATCGAAGGTCGGATTGAATCCGACGGCGAACACGCTCAGCACGACCAGCAGACCGCCGGCCGTCACCGCGAACACCCCCGGCCGCCGACCCAACCCGCGGCCCAATCCGGCGAACACGGTGCCCTTCGGTTCGGCGCGCCACGCCTTCGACGGCCAGAACACCTTGGTGCCCAACAGCGAAACGATCGCCGGCACCAGGGTGAGCCCGGCCAGCAGCGCCACCGCCACCGCGATCGCCAGCGCCGGCCCGAGCGAGCGGAACATGCCCAGGCTCGACAGCGTGAGGGCCATGAAGGCGATGATCACCGCGCCGGCGGCGGAGGTGATCGCCTCGCCGACCCGGGTGACGGCGCCGACCATCGCGGTCTTGGGATCGTCTCCGGCCCGCAACCGTTCTCGGTAGCGGAACATCAGGAACAGGATGTAGTCGGTGCCGACCCCGTACAGCACGACCAGCAGGATGGAACTGACCGAACTGTCGATCTGCAGATCGAACGCCTTGCTCACCGTGGCGATCAGGCCGTTCACGACCATCGACGCGGCGCCGATGACCACGATCGGCAGCAGCGCGATCACCGGGCTGCGGAAAATCACCAGCAACAGCACCAGAATCAAGGCGATGGTGGCGATTCCGATGATGGCCAGGCCCTTGGTCGAGGACTCCTGCGCGTCCAGGCTCTGCGCGGCCGAACCGGTGACGCCGGCCTTCAGGTCGGTGCCGCGCACCTTGTCCTGCAATGCCGTGCGCAGCTCCTCGACCGCGTCGTTCTGTCTGGTGTCGCTGGGGTTGGTGACCTTGGTCATCTGCACCGCGGCGATCTGCACGAGCCGATTGTCCGACGGCGGGGCCGCCTGAATTCCGGTGACGTCCTTCAGCCGTGCCTGGTTCAGCTGCCCGGTCACCGATTCGACCGCCGTCACGTCGGCCGGGCTCAGCGGCGCGCCGTCGGACCGTTCGAACACCACGATCGCGGCGGGCGCGGCGGCATCGGGAAATGCCTTCTCCTGCAGCTCCGCCGCCTGGATCGACTCGTAATGCGAAGGGAGGAAGGCGGATTGGTCGGTAGTCGAGGTCAGGGTCGGCGCCGACGCGACCACCCCGATGATGATCAGCACCCAGGCGCCGATAGTCCACCAGGGACGGCGAACAACCAGCGATCCCAGTCGTGCGAACATGGCAAGAGTCCTTTCGAGAACTATCGCTGTCGGGAGTCAGGGCCTCAGAACATCACTGCCTCGGAACATCACTGCCCCGGAACATCACTACATCGGCGCCGAATCCCCCGGTGCTACATCATTACCCGATATGCCGTGGGGCGCTAGGAGATTTTGCGGCGGTAGGTGGCCATGGCCACGAGGTACGCGACGACGAGGAGACCGACGCACCAGGCCGACGCGATCCAGATGTCGGAGCCGACCGGCTGCTGCGCGAACAGGTCCCGGATCGCGTTGACGATCGATGTCACCGGTTGGTGTTCGGCGAAGGCGCGCACCGGGCCGGGCATCGTGTCGGTGGGGACGAACGCCGAGCTGACGAACGGCAGGAAGATCAGCGGGTAGGAGAACGCGCTCGCGCCGTCCGGGGTGCTCGCGGTGAGGCCGGGGATGACGGCGAGCCACGTCAGCGCCAGCGTGAACAGAAGCAGGATGCCGGCCACGGCGAGCCAGGCCGGCGCATCCGCGCCGGAGCGGAAACCCATGAGCACGGCGACGAGCACGACGACCGCGAGCGAGATCAGATTGGCGACCAGCGAGGTCAGCACGTGCGCCCACAGCACCGACGACCGCGCGATCGGCATGGACTGGAATCGCTCGAAGATGCCGTTCTTCATATCCAGGAAGAGCCGGAACGCGGTGTAGGAGACACCCGTCGCCACCGTGATGAGCAGAATGCCGGGCAGCAGATAATTCACATACGAATCCGACCCCGTGTCGATCGCGCCACCGAACACGTACACGAAAAGCAGCAGGAAGGCCATCGGCATGATCGTGGTCGTAATGATGGTGTCGGCGCTGCGCGTGATGTGGCGCAGGGATCGTCCCAGCAGGACGGCGGTGTCGACGAAGAAGTACTTGGTCATCGGTATTCCTCAGGTGTCCACACCGGCGCCGTGGTCACCGACGACGGCGAAGAAGATGTCCTCGAGGGTCGGCTTCTTCTCGACGTATTCGACCTCGGTCGGCGGATGCAGTTGCTCGAGTTCGGCGAGGGTGCCGTCGACGATGATTCGGCCCTCGTGCAGGATCGCGATCCGGTCGGCGAGGTGTTCGGCCTCCTCGAGATACTGCGTCGTCAGCAGCACCGTGGTGCCGTGCACGGCGAGATCCCGCACGGCCTGCCACACCTCGAGGCGCGCCTGGGGGTCGAGCCCGGTCGTCGGCTCGTCGAGGAAGACGATCGGCGGGCTCCCGATGAGGCTCATCGCGATATCCAGGCGGCGGCGCATACCACCCGAATACGTCGATACCTTCCGCGCGGCCGCGTCGGTCAACGAGAAACGCGCGAGCAGGTCGTCCGCGATCGCGCCCGGGTTCTTCAGGTGCCGCAGCCGGGCGACCAGCACGAGATTCTCACGGCCGCTGAGGATCTCGTCGACGGCGGCGAATTGTCCGGTGAGGCTGATGGATTCCCGCACCCGCGCCGCCTGGGTGGCGACGTCGAACCCGTCGACGCCGACCGTCCCCGCGTCCGCTCGCAGCAGGGTGGACAAGATTTTCACGATCGTGGTCTTGCCCGATCCGTTGGCGCCGAGCAGGGCGAAGATACTGCCCCGCGCGACGTCGAAATCCACGCCGCGCAGCACAGGCAGATCCTCGAAGGACTTCACCAGACTCCGCACGTGGATGGCCGGAACGTGTTGGGTAGTCATCTGTCCTCTCCGGCCGCGCGGTCGATGGCATCGGTCAGCCGTTCCCGTTCGCGGTTGATCCACCGGCCCGCCCGGTAGTTCCGCAGGAACGCCTCGGCGAACTCCACCGGGTCCTCCCCGACGACCTCGCGGATCGGGGTTCCGTCCGCCGCGCTCTGCTCGAACAGATCGGCAAGATCCTCCAACATCGACACGGTGCCGTCTCCGTCTCCCGGCCCGAAAAGCATCAGGTACCGCTCGACAGCGTCGATCGCCGCGCGATAGTTCGCGGGAAGCTGCTTCGTGCGCTCCTTGTACTGCCGCCATCGACGCTTATCGCCGAGATCGCCGACCACCGTTTCGATGAACTTCGGGAGAGCCATGGTCATCTACCTCCTCGATGGAGTTGTTCGAGCCGTTCGGAGAGAAAGTCCCAGGTCTTCCGGAACTCGTCGAGATATTCCTGCCCATGGGCGTTGAGGGAATACACCTTGCGCGGCGGGCCCTTTTCCGACGGGACCTTCTCCACGTCGACCAGACCCCGCTTCTCGACCCTGACGAGCAGGGCGTAAACCGTGCCCTCGGCGATATCGGCGAAGCCCTGGTCCCGCAGCCACGCCGTGATCTCGTAGCCGTACGCGGAACGCACGGCCAGGATCGCGAGGACGATGCCCTCCAGGGTGCCCTTCAGGATCTCCGTCATCTGCTTGCCCACGGACCACCTCCTCCGTACTACTCAATGTTGCTAACTACTGGTAGATAGTAACACTGAATAGTGGGGGCGCAAGGGGCTCCGGACGGCAGGCCGTGGCGGGGTCGGCCCTGTCGGCAAAGACACGGCCACACGGTATTTCGAGGCCGTCTACCTCACAGAGCGCCCGGGACGCGAGCTACTTCACTGCTCAGCGCGCACGCTGCACCCGCGACTCGTCCCACACCGGCGTATCGCTCTCGTACACGGCGCCATCGGCACCGAAGACGAGGAACCGGTCGAATCCGCGGGCGAACCAGCGGTCGTGCGTCACCGCGAGGACGGTGCCGTCGAATTCGGCGATGGCCTGCTCCAGGGCGTCGGCCGAGTGCAGGTCCAGGTTGTCGGTGGGCTCGTCGAGCAGAAGCATGGTGACGCCGGACAATTCGAGCAGCAGAATCTGCAATCGGGCCTGCTGCCCGCCGGACAGGTCGTCGTAGCGCTGTTCGGCGGCACGGGCGAGGCCGTACCGGTCCAGCACCCGCCCGGCGGCCTCCCGGCCCATCCCGTCGCGGTGCTCGTTGCCGAGATGCAGAATGTCCACCAGCCGCCGGCCGGACAGGTCGGCTCGCGCGTGGGTCTGCGCGAAATGGCCTGGGCGAACCCGGGATCCGAGCGCGGCGCTGCCCGCGTGCGGCACCGGCGCGAGGGCCAGTTCCTGGACCGGCAGGTGTCCGGGCTCCGGATCGGTGCCGCCGGTCGCGAGCAGCCGCAGGAAGTGCGATTTGCCGGATCCGTTGGCGCCCAGCACCGCAACGCGGTCGCCGTACCAGATCTCGGCGTCGAACGGCCGCATCAGACCGGTGAGTTCCAGCCGCGCGCACACCAGCGCGCGCTTACCGGTCCGCCCGCCCCGCAACCGCACGGACACGTTCTGCCGCAACGGAACCGCCTCCGGGGGTCCGGCCTCCTCGAACTTGGCCAGCCTGGTCTGCGCGGCGTGATACCGGGCCGCCATGCCGTCGTTGTACTTCGCCTTCTCGCGCAGGCGCAGCACCAAGGCCCGCAGCTTGGCGTGTTCCTCGTCCCAGCGCCGGCGCAGTTCGTCCAGGCGCGCGTTGCGGTCCTCGCGGGCCTGCTGATAGCTCGCGAAGCCGCCGCCGTGGATCCACGCGGTCGCCCCGCAGGCGCCCGGTTCGAGGGTGACGACCCGGGTGGCGGCGTTCGCGATCAGCTCCCGGTCGTGGCTCACGAACAGCACCGACTTATCCGATCCGGCGATCGTCCGCTCGAGCCACTGCTTGCCCGGCACGTCCAGGTAGTTGTCCGGCTCATCGAGCAGCAGCAGCTGGTCGGGGCCCGCGAACAGCGCCTCGAGGATCAGCCGCTTCTGCTCGCCACCGCTCAGCGTGCGCACCGAGCGCCACTTGGCACGGTCGAACGGGACGCCGAGGGCGGCCGTCGTCACGTCGTCCCAGAACGCCTCGGTCTCGTACCCGCCGACATCGGCCCAGTCGGCCAGGGCATGCGCGTAGGCGAGCTGGGTCGGCTCGTCGTCCTGTTCGATCAATGCGTTCTCGGCGGCGTCGAGCCCTTGCGCGGCCGCGCGGACGGCCTCCGGCGCAACCGATATCAGCAGGTCGCGCACCGTCGACTCGTCGTCGACCCGGCCGATGAACTGCTGCATGACGCCCAGCGCGCCCGACCGGGTGACCGTGCCGCCGTCGGCGGTCAGATCTCCGGCGACGATCCCGAACAGCGTGCTCTTGCCGGTACCGTTCGGGCCGATCAGCGCGGCCTTGACGCCGTCACCGATGCGGAAACTCACCCCGTCGAGCAGTTGTCGCCCGTCGGGGAGGAAGTAATCGATTCCGGCAATGTCGATATGCGCCACGAGGCTTCAGGCAACCCGACGGACCCGGCTGATCGCAACCGAGTTTCCGGTGCTCACCCGTCGCCGTGCTTCGAGGCCGCCGTGGCGAGGTAGGCGCTCAGCTCGCGTTGCAGCACGCGGTCCAGCGCCTGGTCCAGGCTGCTGCGGACGGCGCGGGTGCCGAGGTCGCGCAGGTGGTTGAGCATGCGGGTGGTGTCGGCGATCTCGGCGTCGGAGTCGGGCAGCCAGCCCGGGCCGTGCTGGTCGACGATCCGGTCCTTGCCGGCGGTGACCATCAGGCTGGCGATGTCCTCGAGCCGCGCGATCATCGCCGCGTACAGCTCGGTGAGCCCGGACAGGTCGAAGCCGTACGTGCTCAGCTGGGCGAATGTCTCGAGCAGTTCGGGCCGGAGGAATCGGACCGTATCCCCTTGCAGCCGAACCAGTTCCAGCTCGGCCAGCCGGTCGAGCTGATCGCCGCGGACCGGCGGGCCGCCGGGGTCGCCGAGGAACGTGTCGACCAGTTCCCGGGGCACCTCGAGGGGTTCCTCGGGCTTGCCCCAGGTGGCGGTGACGGCGTGCTGGAGGCCGAGGATCTCGGTGAGGTCCTTACCGGTTTCCCAGCTGGTGATGAAGTCGGCGATGTGCGCGGTGGTGAAGCCGCGCTGTAGCAGCGAGTCGATGATCCGCAGCCGGGCCAGGTGGGTGTCGTCGTAGATCAGGGCGCGGCCGCTGCGCCGCGACGGCGGCGGCAGCAGGCCGCGCTCCTGGTAGGCACGCACATTGCGGGAGGTCGTGCCGGCGGCACGGGCGAGTTCATCGATGCGGTACTCCGCCATCCCTGCCTCGCCCGTCCTTTCCTCCGGCCACGCGCTTCTTTCCGTCGACACCGGCCCGTCGACACTGCTGCTGCCGACGCTGCCCGTCGACACTAACCGAGCGAGGCCGTCATCCGGTCATCGACACCCACCCCGGCCGCCGGATCGCGCGGGGTCAGGACGTAGTCCGCCGGATTCACCCGGGCGAGTTCGCGGGTGTACTGGGTACCGAAGCCGGGGTACATGGTGGCGTTGAAGCCGTCCTCGGTCAGATACCAGCTGCGGCAGCCCGAATTCCAGGTGGTGGCCGTCAATCTGCGCTGCAACCGGGTGTTGTAGCGGTCCTGCCGGTCGCGGCGCACCTCCAGCATGCGCAGATCGCGGTCGAGCAGCAGGCCGATGGCGTCGGTCAGATACTCGATCTGGGCCTCCATGTACACCAGGGCCGAATTGTGCCCCGGACCGGAGTTGGGCCCGAAGGTCAGGAACAGATTCGGGTACCCGGACACCGCGATGCTCTTGTAAGCGTAAGCGCCCCTGTGCCATTCGTCGGCGAGCACGCGGCCGTCGCGGCCGGTCACCGGGATCGGCGTGCCCTGCTTGGCCACCTCGAATCCGGTGGCGAACACGAGGCAGTCGAACCGGTGCTCGATCCCCTCGGCGGTCCGGATGCCCTGCGGTGCGATCTCCACGATCGGCCAGGTAATCAGCTTGCAGTTGTCGCGTTGCAGCGCCGGATAGTAATCGTTGCTGATCAGCAGGCGCTTGCAGCCGGCCCGGAAATCGGGGGTCAGCTGCCGGCGCAGCCACGGATCGCGCACCTGGGAACGCAAGTGCAGCAACGCCACCGACTCGACGACGCGGGTCAGCGGCGAGTTCCACACCACGCCCAGCGCCACCGACTCGTGCCCCCAGAACCAGGCATCCCGCGCCAGCGACTGGGTCACCGGAGCCCGCCGGTACACCTGTTTGGCGAGGCCGCTGGTGCGGCGGTTCACCCGCGGCAGCACCCAGCCCGGCGTGCGCTGGAACACCTTCACCGACGCGGCGTCGCGCACCAGCTCCGGGATGATCTGCACCGCACTGGCTCCGGTGCCGACCACGGCCACCTTCTTGCCGGTGAAGTCGTAGTCGTGGTCCCAGCGGGCGCTGTGGATCGTGTGGCCCTCGTAGGTATCGAGGCCCGGAATATTCGGCATGCCGGGGGTGGCCAGCGGCCCGGAGGCCAGGACCACCGTGCGCGCCTTCACCTTTCGCCGCCGACCAGCGAAGCCGATGTGCCACAGGCCCTGCTCCTCGTCGAACACCAGCCCGGTCACGGTGTGCCCGAATCGGATGCGCGGCCGGATGCCGGACTCGTCGACCATCGACTCGATGTAGCCGAGGATCTCGGAGCTGCCCGAATAGGTCTGCGACCAGTCCGGATTCGGCGCGAAGCTGTAGGAGTACAGCCGCGAGGGGATGTCGCAGGCCGCACCCGGATAGGTGTTGTCACGCCAGGTGCCGCCCACCCGATCGTCGCGCTCGAAGATCGCGAAGTTGCCGATACCCTTCTGCCGCAATCGGATCGCGGCGCCGATCCCGGCGAAACCGGCGCCGATGATCGCGACGTCCAAGGGAAGAGTGGAAGTAGTCATCACGCGACCGGCTCGTAGGTCAGTTCCTTCGACCACGTGGGCTGCGCGCCGAGGAAGCGGTCCGGGATGCGGGCGGTCACCTTCACCATCGCGTCGGCGAACAGGTGGTACGGGTGGCCGCGGTTGATCACCCAGCCGCTGTGCATCTTCACGATCCGGTACATCGGCACCCGGTTCGCGATCGGCGCGCGCTCGCCGACCGCCTTGAACCGCCGCATCGCCGAGTACAGCTTCTCCTCGTCGACGCCCATCTCGACGATGTTGTCGCGCATCTTGTTCAGCAGCGGCACATAGCTCAGCACCCCGACCAGGAACGACGGCTTCGCCCAGCCGCCGACCAGATCGATGAACAGCTTGCGGGTGGTGGCGTGGCCGAGCAGTTCCATCACGGCGTAATCCGTTGCCAGGTGCCGCGATTCGTCGGCGTTGATCTTCTTGAACACCTCCTGCGCGACCGGATCGGCGATCTCGTCGGTGACGAACTTGATCAGCGCGCCGTCCAGCGCCACCTCGAGCATCGGAATCACGGTGCCCAGGAACGACAGCGACATCTCGTCGGAGTGCTTGTCCAGGAAGTCGATCACCAGCTTCACGTTGATGTTCGGCTCCGGAATCGTGTCGCCGTCGAGCATCCCCCAGCGCCGCATCAGCGCCAGCTCCGCATTGGCGTGCCGCTGCTCCTCGGCGTGGAAGTAGCGGTAGATCTCCCTGAGCGTCTCGGTCGGCGCCTTCTTCGCCATCGCCGCGAAGCCGCGCGCGCCGACGTTCTCGATCCACATCAGATCGGCCATGAACGGCTTCAGCTTGGCGTGCAGCTCGGGCTCGATCAGTTCGGCGCCCGGTGCGTCCCAGTCGATGTCGGCCAGGGCCCACTGCCGGGCCTTGATCTTGCCGAGCATGCCGTCGAAATCGAAGGCCATGTCAGACTCCTGTCTTCTCGATACGTTCGGCCGGGATCGCGGGCGGCGCCGAATCCTCCCGGGGCAGAACGCGGTTCAGCACGCCGAGGGCGTGGTTGTAGAGGGCCGGGAAGTGCCGTTCGAGGTGCCAGATCAGCTGCGCGTCCAGCTGCGGCACCACGAACAGGCGGCCGATGTCGTGGGCGTCGAGGGTCGTGGTGGCGACGCGCTCCGGCGAGAACCCGCTCAGGCGCATGAGGGTGTCGGCCAGCCGGGTCGACCCGGCGGTGATGCGGCCGTCGGCGACCACGTTGGTCCGGACGAAGGTCGGGCACAGCACGGTGACCGCGACCCCGGTGCCGGACAGTTCGGCCGCCAGCGTCTTCGACAGCGACAGCACCCCGGCCTTGGACACGTTGTAGACGGCCATTCCGGGTGCGGCCGCGAAACCCGCCGCGGAGGCGACGTTGATGATGCCGCCGCGCCCGGCCGCGCGCAGGCGCGGCGCGAAGATCTCGCAGCCGTGCACGACACCCCACAGGTTGATGCCGAGCGCCCATTCCCAGTCGTCGAACCCGATGTCGCCCACCGGTTTTCCGCCGATGCCGACGCCGGCGTTGTTGATCACCAGGGTCGGCGGGCCACCGAAGAACGAGTCCGCCTCCCGGGCAAGGCTTTCCACGTCGTCGCGCCGCGACACGTCGCAGCAGAACGCGTGGGCCGTACCGCCGTGCAGCCGCCGGATCATCCGGACGGTCTCGTCGGCCCGTTCCTTATCGATATCGGCGCACAGCACTCGTCCCCCACGCGCGGCGAGTTCGAGCGCGAACGCGCGGCCGATGCCGCTGCCCGCGCCGGTGACCACGGCGTCGGCATCGTGTGTGCGGCGCACCCCGCCGATCGCCGCACGCAGCGTGTCGATGATCCACATGATCAGCTCACCCGTTCCTGTACAACGACATTCGACTCCGCGAGCGCGGCTCCGACGAATTCGGCGGCACGGCGCAGGGCCGGTGCGGCCTCGGGCACCAGCAGCGGCAGCGCCTGGAAGACGTGAATGCGGCCCGGCCACAGCTCGAGGTCGCAGCGGACGCCGGCGGCGGCCGCCATATCCCGCACGTGCCGGGCGTCGTCACCGAGCATCTCCCCCGCGGCGGCCTGCACGAACAGCGGTGGCAACGCGGCGCCCGGCGGTATGGCCAGCCGCAGCCTCGGCGACGCCGCGGGCTCGCCGGCGGTGTAGAGCTCGATCAGCCTGCGTCCCACCGTCGCCGGGGCCATCGGATCCGGCTGCCGCCGGTCGCGGCGCTCGGCCAGGGCGAGGGTCAGGTCCATCAGCGGGGAGAACATGAACATCCCGGCGGGCTGCGGTGTCGCGCCGTCGAGGTTCTGTAGCAGCAGATCCAGTCCGAGGTGGCAGCCCGCGGAGTCGCCGCCGATCACGAGATCCGCTGCGCGGTAACCGTTGTCGAGCAGCCAGCGGTAACCGGCGGCGACATCCTCTGCGGCGGCCGGGAATCGGTGCTCGGGGGCGAGCCGGTAGTCGAGCACGAACACCGGCAGCCCGGTCGCCTTCGACAGCCGCGAGGCCAGCCCGCGGTGGGTCCGCGCCGAGCAGATCACGTACCCGCTGCCGTGCACGTAGTAGACGGCGCGATCGCCCTGCGGCACCCCCGGAGCCCGCACCCACTCGCCACGCACGGTGCCCGAGCGCACCGAACGGATGCGCGTGCCGGGAAGCGGCGGACCGAATGCCGCCATGATCGTCGCGATCAGACCCCGGCCGACCCGGATTCCGGCCCGGTTGGGCGGGAGCAGCCCGTTGATTCGCCGGACCCCGAGCACCGACGCCGCCGCCGCGAGACGCGCCTGCGGCGACGCCGATACGGGGACGGCCGGGGAGGTCACCATTGACCCTGTTTCAGCCATGCCGCAAGCATCAGCCACCAAAGTGCCAGTTGTCAATGGCACATTTGCTATCTCCGAGAAATCAGGCGGTCAGCGACGCACTGGCTGCCAGCGTGACGTAGGGCATGCGGAAACTGCCACCCACGGCATCGATGGCCGCCCCGATCCGAGCCGAGACCTCGTCGAGCTGGTCTCGCGAAAGCCGCGTGAGCGCACCGGTGGAGGGCACCAGATCGAGCCACTCGGCCCGGGTATAGGACCGTTCCCACTCGAACCGCCACTGTTCGGGTTCGCCGAATTCGTCCACCGCGCGCATCCCCTCGACGAACTTCGCGAACATGGCCTCGTAGATCGCCACGGCGTCGCTCGCCGACGAGGGGCCTTGCACGGCGAACGGCGAATCCGGCGCGACCCGGCGCAGGGCGTCGATCTGCGCCTCGGACACCGGCGACGGCGGGGCGATGACATGCCCGAACACCGTCAGCCGGCCGCCGGGCCGCAGCAGCCGGGCCGCCTTGGCCGGACCGGCGACCGGATCCACCCAGTGCCACGCCTGCCCGGCGACCACCGCATCGAACGACCGGCCCGCGGGATCCCAGTCCTCGAACGTCCCGTCCTCGACGTCGACGCCCGTGCGACGGGCGAATTCGGCCATCCGCGCATCGGGCTCGACCCCGAGCACCCGGCATCCCGCGGCAGCGAATTGCCTTGCGGCGATACCGGTTCCGCATCCGACGTCGAGAATGTCACCGCCCGGGCAGGCGGCGGCGACGCGCTCGATCAAGCCGTCCGGATAACGGGGCCGGGCGCGGTCGTAGCGTTCGGCGTCGACGCCGAACGACTCGGCGACCTGCCGGTGGCGGTGGGGTTCGGGGTCGGAGGGGACGGTGGGCTCCGGCGGTAGAGTGGTCATGCGCCCACTCTAAGTGGGCATGTGCCCACTCGTCGACGAATTCGCCCAGGGCGAAAGGAGATCCACCCCGATGCCGACCGGTGTCGCCCTGCGCGACGTGCGCCAGCAACTGTTCGACGCCGCCGAGCGCATCCTGCTGCGGGACGGTCCGAGCGCGCTGACCAGCCGGGCGGTCACCGACGAGGCGGGCTGCGCCAAGGGCGTGCTGCACCGGCACTTCGCCGATTTCGACGCGTTCCTGGCCGATTTCGTCCGCGACCGCATCCACCGGATGGAACCCCAGGCCGCCACCCTGCTCGGCTCGGCCGGCTCCGGAACGATCGTCGACAACGTCACGGACGCGCTGACGGCGGTGTTCGAATCGGTGGCGGTGGCGATCGTCCCGCTCGTCACCTTCCGCGACGAACTGCGGGCCCGGCTGCGCGAAACCTGGCCCGCGGGCGTCCCGGTGCTGACCGATGCCGCGATGATGCTCACCGCCTACCTGTCCGCCGAACGCGACCTCGGCCGCCTCCCCGCCGACGCCGAACCCGACGGCCTCGCCCCCACCCTGGTCGGCGCCGCCCACCTCCTGTTCGCCGACCGCACCGGCACCCCACCGGACGCGCGGGCGGTGCGCCGGATGGTCACTTCGGCGCTGAGCGGCGCGTACGCCACCGACGATCGGCCCCGGTGATCCTCCGCGAAACGCATTGCCGGACCGGAACCTGCTGGTGCCGGCGTCGTTGTCCGCGTCGGTGAAGCAGTGGGGCGGCCGGGCTCGAGTCACACCCCGGAATCACTCGCGTGCTTGACTGTGCCGTTACGGCACGGTTCAGGCTGTTGTTCGGGCCGGCGCACCCGCGCCGGCCGATCCGTACCCGGAGGAGCCGATCATGACGTGGAGTACCCGCCAGCTCGCCGAACTCGCCGGCACCACCGTGCGGGCGGTGCGGCACTACCACGACATCGGCCTGCTCGACGAGCCCGAGCGGGGATCCAACGGCTACAAGCAGTACGGCGCCCGGGACCTGCTGCGCGTGCTGCGGATCAAGCGCCTCGCCGATCTCGGGATCCCGCTGTCCCAGATCGCCGCCATGGGCGAGGCCGATCGGTATCCGCATGAGGCGCTCCAGACGCTGGACGCCGAACTGGCCTCGACCATCGACCGCCTGCAGCGCATCCGCGTCGAGCTCGCGCTCCTCATGAAGCAGGGATCGCCCACCGACCTCCCACCCGAACTGGGCGAGGTCGTCGCCGGGCTGTCCGAGGCCGACCGCTCCTACACCACGATTCTCACCCGGGTGCTCGGCCCCACCGCACTCGACTCCCTGCGAGAGATGTTGCACGCCACCCGCGACGATCCGGCGGGCCGCGAATTCGAGCAGCTGCCCGAGGACGCCGACGAGCGCACCCGGGCGGACCTGGCCGAGCGAATGGTCCCGTACGTCCGCGATCTCCACGCCGAATACCCCAACCTGAGTCAGGTGGACGACTCGCCGGTCGGTCCCCGGCGTGCGACGGAGGCGCTCGCCGTGGGACTGCGAGACCTCTACAACAAGGCCCAGCTCGACGTCCTGGTCCGGGTGAACCAACAGCTCAACGCGCCCGACCGGGAGTAGGCGATAGCCCCGCAAGGTGGCGGTCACCCGGCGCGACGCGCGCATCCCGGCTGGCAGATCCGTCCATGGTGCTACTACCGTGGGGCCGGTCCGAAGCCCGAACGCTGGGAGGATGCGTGTCGTTATCGGTGGTCGAGGACGCGGCGGCGCCGTCCTCTGAGCGGGTCACACCGCAGCGTCGTCCCCTGCCGGCCGCCGCATTCTGGACAATCCTCGCACTCGGGACGGTCGCCGGGCTGTACTGGGCCAAGCAGGTGCTCGATGCGCCGCAGCTGATGATGCATCTGCTGGACCTGAACGTCTACCAGGTCGCGGCGAACCGGGTGGTCGACGGCGTCTCCGTCTACGACACCCCGCTGCTCGGCAACACCCGCGGCGTCTGGGAATACGTCTACACGCCGTTCGCGGCGCTGCTGTTCACGCCGCTGGCCGCGCTGCACGGTGAGCTGTTCCGCTATGCCGGGGCGGCGGGCAACCTCCTGATGCTGGCCGGATCGGCGTGGGCCGCGCTGTCGATGCTCGGCTACCGGCGGGATCTGCGGCTGGCGGTGGTGAGCCTGCCGATCGCCGGGCTGCTGCTGTGGTGCGAGCCGGTGCGGGAGACCGTGACGTTCGGGCAGATCAACATTCTCCTGCTGGTGATCGTGCTGGCGGATATGGCGCTGCCGGATTCGTCGCGCTGGAAGGGCGTGCTGACCGGGATCGCGGCCGGAATAAAGCTGACTCCCGCGTTCTTCGTCGTCTATCTGCTCGTCACCCGGCGCTACCGGGCCGCCGCGACCGCCGTCGGCGCGTTCGTCGCGACGGCGCTGATCGGCCTGGCGATCATGCCGAAGGATTCGCTGACGTACTGGCGCGGCGCGTTCATGGATCCGACCCGGGTGGGCGTTCCGGACAATCCGCAGAACGAATCGCTGCGCGGCATGGTCGCCCGGACCGTCGGCGTCGGCGGCGATCACCAGGTGCTGTGGCTGGTGGGTGCGATCACGATCGCCGCGGCCTGCCTGATACTGGCCCGGCGGTTGTCGCTGACGGGGCACGAGTTGCCGGCGGTGGTGCTGTGCGGGCTGACCACCACCGCGGTGTCGCCGTACAGCTGGATACATCACTGGGTCTGGCTGGCGCCGATGCTGATCCACCTGACCGATCTGGCGGTGCGGCGGCGCACGACGGTCGCGCCCCTGGGATGTCTGGTGGCTGCCGTGGTCGCGTCCGGCGGTCTGCTGGCCCTCTACGATCCCCGGTTCTCCAGCATCATCAATCTGCCGGCCCGGGCGCATCTGGGCGTCTTCTACCACAACGCCTACGTCTGGCTGACGCTCGCGCTGTTCGCGGCCGCCGCCGTATATCTGCGGCGCGCCGCCGACCGGCCGGGCACCGCCCTCTCCACATCCACCGCCGTCACCACATCCCCTGCGGGATAACGCCTTCCGCGGCTACCGGATCGGCTGCGTGCAGCTGTTGTGCTCGTCGTTGACCAGATGGAACGCGGTGGCGAGATCGTCGATCGCGGCCTGCCACGCGCCGTCGCTGCCGTCGCCGTGCGGATCGCGCGCCAGCGCCAGCAACGCGGTGGCCGCGTCGACGGCCTGCACGGCGGCCGGGACCGGTTCGGGCCCGCTGCGGGACACCAGCGTGGCGATACGGTCGCGCAGCCAGCGCGCGTCGAACTGGGCCTGCTCGGACAGCGTTCCGGCGCCCGGCGACTCCGACGGCAGCGCGGTCGCCGCCGACCACCGCCGCCCGGTCTCGCCGAGCGGCGCGGCCACGATCACCTCGCGCAGCTCGTTGCTGATCACGTGGTGCAGCAAACCCGCCAGCTCGGCGTGCTCGATGGTCGGATCCTCGGCCGACCCACCGGAGGGCGAGCCGTTCCGCCCGACTTGTAAAACCGCCAGTACCGCCCGCAATTGCGCAGTCGTCGCCACACGACACCCCTTGCGTACCGCCCCTGTCGGAGGTCGGCATCGTCCCAATCCTCGCGACACGCGCGGGTGGGATCGCCAGCCCGGCGGGTGTCACGCCTGTCGCGGGCATACTCCCAGCTATCAGAGCGCATGTCTATCGGATTCGTCCCGAATCCCAGAATCTGGAACACGAGTGCGTGAATGAGCCGGAACGACGGGGGCGGCGCGTCGGAATGGCCGGGAGCGCCGGTGCGTCGCAATGACATGCCGGGATGACGAGGGAAGGCTCGCTGCGTCATCCCGGCATGTCGCCTCCTGGCGTGCATAGCGCCGTCACCGGCGTACTTTCGTCCGGGGATCCACACGACAGCGGACGAGGCACACGCAGGCGCGGCCCGCCCGCAGCAGCGCAGCGGAGGCAGCGCGGGATGCGACGTGGGGTGAGACACTGCCTTCGACCACGTCCGCGGAACGTGCGTACGGGATCGGGTGCGTGGTCATCGACCCAGGAGAGGCGGAACATGACCAAGCCACTGTGGATACGTGCGCTGATGATCGTAATACTATGTGCTGCAATGGGTTTCGTAGCACCGCCCGTTGCGTCGGCGCAGGGCGCGAATCCCGTTCTCGTCGTCGGCGGCTTCGACGCCGACCCGGCCAAGCAGGAGTCGCTGCGGGGGTGGCTGGAGGCACGGGGATACGCGGCGTATTCGATGCTGTTGCGCGGCAACCCCACCGGTGCCGCGCCGATCGCCGAATCCGCCCAGGCGATCGCCGACGAGGTGGCCGCGATTCGCGTGCGGACCGGGGCCGAGCGGGTCGACCTCGTCGGCCACTCGATGGGCGGCCTCGCTCAGCGGCAGTACGTCAAGTTTCTCGACGGCGCCGGCCAGGTGGGCACCTACGTCGACTACGGCACACCGGAATTCGGCGAACCGCTCGGATTCCTGTGCTACGCCATCCACGCCGGCTGCCGCGACCTGTCGCCGGGATCGCCCTTCCTGCAACAACTCAACGCCGACCCGGCCGTCCCACCGGGACTGCCCGCCTACCATCTCTACACCGAGGACAACCCGCCGGAGCGCGGCCACCTGCCCGGCGCCACCAACGCCTCGGTCCAATCCTTCTGTCCCGGACGCCCTTTGTCCCACGGTGACGAGCCACTGGACGGAGCCCTGCGCGAACTCATCGACGCCGCGCTGCACGGCCGGCCCCTTGCCACGACCTGCCCCTGAGCGGAACATCCTACCGGCGGCCGGTATTCACTCGGCGGATGAGGGCCCGGCCGCCCGCGAAGACGGCGGGACAGCCTGGCCCTCGGCAATCCCGTTCGGGGCGCGGACGGGGAGGAGAGCCGCCAGGCCGACGCCCAGGACCAGCATGAGGCCGACGATTCCGGCTCGGTCGGTGCCGAATACGGACACGAACACCCCGAACAGGGTGGGCGCCAAGAACGATACGGCCCGGCCCGTGGTGGTGTAGAGGCCGAACAGCTGACCCTCGCGGCCCGGTGGGGCGACGCGGGTGAGGAAGCTGCGCGCGGCCGCCTGGGCGGGCCCGACGAACAGGGTCAGCAGCAGGCCGAATACCCAGAACAGCACGGGACCGGACACGACGAGCAGCGCGAGGCCGCACACCAGCATGGCGGCCAGCGAGGCGACGATGACCGGTTTGGGCCCGAGGGTGTCGTCGAGCCGCCCCGCGACGATCGCGCCCAGTGCCGCAACCACATTCGCGGCGATCCCGAACAGCAGCACATCGGCGTCGTCGATGCCGTACACGCGCACCGCGAGGACCGCACCGAAGGTGAACACGCCGGCCAGGCCGTCCCGGAACACCGCGCTGGCCACCAGGAATCCCACGGTCCGCCGGTCGGCCGCCCACAGCTCGCGCACGTCGCGCCACAGCACCCGGTAGGAGGAGAGGAATCCGGCGCGCGCCGCCCCCGGATCGGCATCGGTGCGCGGCAGTTCCGGCACCGAGAACAGCACCGGCAGCGCGAAAGCGGCGAACCACACGGCGGCCAGCACCGCGACGAGCCGGATGTTGAGCCCGTCCTCGGTCGGCACACCCAGCAACCCGCGGTTGTCGCCGTCACCGGCGATGAAGCCGAAGTAGCAGATCATCAGCAGCAGAATGCCGCCGAAATAGCCCATCGCCCAGCCGAATCCGGACACCCGGCCGACCGTCGCGGGCGTGGAGACCTGCCGCAGCATCGCGTTGTACGGCACGCCCGCCAGCTCGAAGACCGCCGAACCCAGGCCGAGCAGCAGCAGGCCCAGCCACAGGTCGCGATGGTCGTCGTGGACGAAGAACAGGGCCGCCATCACCAGGACCGTGCACCCGGTCAGCAGTCCGAGCGCCCGCTTGCGCCGCGCGGTGGCATCGAACCACTGCCCGCCGATCGGCGCGGTGAGCGCGACCACCAGCCCCGACAGCCCCAGCGCCCAGCCCAGCCACGCGCTGGCCGAGATGCCGCCGGGCAGGTCGTCGCCCACCGTGTCGGTGAGGTACACCGAGAAGACGAAGGTGAGGATCACCGCCTGGAACGCCGAGGAGCCCCAGTCCCACAATCCCCACGCCGCCACCTCGCGCCGGCCGGCGGCCTGCCCGACGGTGACTTGTCCCGGAACCTCGGTCATGTAGCGCAGAGTACGCAACCGCGCGCCGGGTCAGGCCGCACTCAGCCGGACCCGGTCGGCGCCGTGGTAGAAGTACTCCCCCAGGCCGACGGTGAACAGGAGCATCCCGTAGATCGAATGCTCGACCGACGCGGTGAACAGCGACCGCGTCCGCAGATACCGGGTCGCGAAGATCCAGCCGCCGATACCGCTGAGCGCCACCGAGATCCAGCTGCCGAAGGCGATGTGCACGTATCCGAACGCCGCGGCGCTCGCCAGCACCAGCCCGGCGCCCTCGCCGAAGACCGGCGCGTAGCGGTGGAACAGGAACGACCGGAAGATCAGCTCCTGCGGATACACGCTGAGCACCGGGTACAGCACCATCACCGCCAGCCACAGCCAGGGGTTGCGCCGCGGCAGCTCGAACAGATGCTCGCGCCGCACCGCCGCCACCGCGGCGGTCAGCGCCAGCGCGCTCGATCCCGCGAGCGCCGCCATCGGACGCGCCTGTGCGCGAAACGCTTCCGGGCGCCACAGCGAATCGCGGTCGAAGTCGGCCGAGCGCCGCAGGTAGCCGGCAACCGCCCCGCCCAGCGCGATCAGCCCGGGAATCGGGGACGTGCCGCGCAACCGGGCCCGGTACACGGTGGCGCCGCCGAAGAACAGCGCGGCATACTCGCCGCCGAGATACAGCCGACGCCACCGCCGAATCCTCATGATCACAACCCTAGTGACGCGGTCGCGGCTGGACCTGACGCGCGGGCGACGACGAAGGAAACACTCGGGGCCGGCAGTCACCGCAGGCTCCCTCTTCCCTGCTCAGCGGAATTCGAAACACCGTGGCGGCCAACCTCGCGCCCTACTGCCCGCTACCGCGCGCATTCATCTGGTTCAACGCCAGCTCGGAGGTGTCCACCAGCTCCTTCGCCTCTTCCTCGGTGTCGACCATCGGCTGCGAACCCTTCAGCGGCAGCAGCGACGACTCCTTCAGGAACAGCGCCGCCACCAGGCCGATCACGCCGGAGATCATCAGGTAGTACGCGGGCATCATCAGGTCGCCCGTGCCCTCCACCAGCGCGGCGTTGGCCAGCGGGGTCGTCCCGCCGAACGCCGACACCGCGATGTTGAACGAAATACCCATGGCGCCGTACCGAATCGCGGTCGGGAACAGCGCGGGCAGGGTGGCGGCGGTCGGGCCGGCGAAGCCCGCCAGCAGCGCGGCCAGCACCAGGATGCCCACCAGCGGCAGCACCCACCCGTCCTGCCGGATCAGCAGGAAGCACGGGTAGGCGAGCACCACCTGGGCCACCGCCGCGATCAGATACACCGGCCGCCGCCCGAAGCGGTCGCTGGCCCGGCCGACGAAGGTGATCAACGCCACGACCAGCGCCATCGAGCTGAGCACCAGGAGATCCGAGGTGGTGGTGGAGCGGTGCAGCGATTCGGTCATGTAGGTCGGCAGGTAGGCCGTCACCATGTAGTTGGTGACGTTGTAGAGCAGCACCAGCCCGATGCAGATCAGCACGGCCCGCCAGTGCCGGGTGAAGATCACCCCGACCTCCTTCAGCCGCCCCCCACCGGATTTCTGCTCGGACATCTCGCGGTCGTGCGCATCCAGTTGCTCCTGGTATGCCGGGGTGTCCTCCAGCTTGAGCCGGATATAGAGGCCGATGACGCCGATCGGCCCGGCGATCAGGAAGGGCAGCCGCCACGCCCAGGACTCCACGGTGACCTCGCCGAGGGTGGCGTTGAGCAGGGTGACGATGCCGGAGCCGGCGGCGTAGCCGGTGAAGGTGCCGAAGTCGAGCCAGCTGCCGAGGAAGCCGCGCCGCCGGTCCGGGGAATACTCGGCGACGAAGGTGGTGGCGCCGCCGTACTCGCCGCCGGTCGAGAAGCCCTGCACCATGCGGCAGACCAGCAGCAGGATCGGGGCGGCGATGCCGATCGTCTCGTAGCTCGGGATGAAGCCGATCGCGAAGGTGCTGGCGGCCATCATCAGCATGGTGGTGGCCAGCACCTTCTGGCGGCCGATCCGGTCGCCCAGCGGGCCGAAGTACAGTCCGCCGAGCGGCCGGACCAGGAAGGCGGCGGCGAAGGTCGTGAACGAGGCCAGAACCTGCACGCCCGTACCGACATTCGGGAAGAACACCTTCCCGATGACTGCCGCGAGATAGCTGTAGACGCCGAAGTCGAACCATTCCATGCAGTTACCGAGGGACGCCGCGGTCACCGCCCGCTTGAGCATCCCCGCGTCGACCACCGTGATATCCCGCAACGCCAGCGGCCGTCCGCGTCTGCGCAGGCGCCGGAGCACATCGGCTCGCACGTGACCGGGCAGGGCCTGCAAGACCTCACGCGCCGTCCGTCGGCTCCCGCTCTGCTCCATCGGCGCACTCCCCAACCTCGACGATCACGTTTTGCCCGACTACCTCGCCGCGCCGCCACCAAACTCGGCACCCATCCCGCACATCCGCCCGACCACGATATGCAGCGAACAGCTCGCTACCGAACAAGGCGCTCTCGTCCCGCGTGTCCGGCAGCGCCCCCGGTGACGGAATCGGTCGGCCGATACCGACCCCTGGGGACGGGGTCCGCTCGGCGGGTGTCTACCACGCGGTCACATGGCCGCGGGTCGACACCGCGGCGCCGTACCGGAGACCCACTGGTCACTCGTCACCGGGCGGCCGCCGGAAAGCCCTGTGGGGCAAGCGGTTACCGATACGCAGTGTTGCCGGCCGCCCGAATATCCGTCACTCCCCCGTGAAATCGATCTGGGCGGCGGCATTGGCGACCGCGGTGACCATCCCGGTGCCGATCGGCCCGCGCGAGTCGAACAGCGTTGCCGTGCCGATGGACAGCCCGCTGCCGGTCAGGTGGGTCTCGGCGCGCAGGCCGATGCGGTCGCCCACGGGGACGCGATCGAGGGCGACGGTCAGGTCCGCGTTGATGTAGCCGATGCCCCGCGAACCCCAGTTGGTCGCCAGGCTCGTGGATTCGGCGGCGACGACCGCCTGCACGAAGGGACTGCGCTCCTCCCCCTCGACCGCGCCCAGCGGCACCGTCCACAGGCTCTTCCGCCCGGCGTTCTGATGGTCGCCCATGGCCGTCGACCAGTCGTGGTCGCTGCGGAACCACCAATCCAGGCCGGCATCGGCGGGCGGGTCGAACGGATGCTCGGAATGCCATTCCTCCCCGGGCGGCGCCTCGGCCGCCCGGAGCTGGACCAGACGCGCCTCCGCCACCTCGACGTCCCCCTGGCACACCCGCGCCGAGGAAATATGAATCCGCCGCCCGGAGCGAATGGCTTCGGTGTGCACCTCCAGCGGTTGCCCCTTGGCCGCCTTGAACAGATCGATGGTGAACCGAGCCGGAACGAAGTCGGCCAGCCCGTACTCCCGCTCGAGCGAACGAGCCGCCGCAGCGCAGATGGCCGGCCCGTTGAGCATGTCCGCCCCCCAGCGCCCATATGCCCACTTCTGCGGAACATAACGCCCGTCGTCATCGACCGTGAACAGGGAAGGCATATCTGTCATACACCATATAATCCCGCACCGCCGACCCACCGTGCGCACCGCCCGGTCCCGCCGCCGGTCCCCGAAGCCGCAGGGTGCCCGGCGGCCCGGTGTCGCGAGACGCCCCCGGCGCCGAGGCCGACAAGCGGTTATGGTGCGGGGCATGAAGCGTTCTTTTGCAACGGTAACGATGGCGGCCGGCCTTCTGCTCGGCGGTGCAGGGTTCGCGCAGGCCTCCCCGCCGCCGCCGGCGCCGAACCCGAGCCCGCAGTGTTCCCTCCTCGGTGGACCGATCTGGTACGCGCAGCAGAAGCTCGGCATCGACCCGTACGGTCTGTCGCAGGCCCCGCTGGCTGTCGCGCTGCGCAACCTGTCGAATCAGGTGTGCTGAGACGGGCGCGGTAGCACTTCGGCCGGCTCGGACCGAGAGGTGTGAGCCTGCCGGTGGCCCCTCATGGGCAACCTCGACATCGCGCCTCGGTTCGACGACTGCCCGATCGGGGAACTCCCCGAGGACCGGCGGGTCGTGTGCCGCTCAGGCCGTGCTCTCCATCGGCGCACGGTCGACGGCGCCGGGGATCGCCGCCAGTAGTTCCTTCGTGTAGCCGTGCTCCGGTGTATCGAAAATATCTGCGACGGTGCCGGTTTCGAGGATGGCACCATCGCGCATCACCGCCACGCGGTCGCTGATCCGGCGGACCACGGCCAGGTCGTGGGAGATGAACAGATAGCTGAGGCCCAGATCGTCCCGGAGGCGTTCGAGCAGGTCCAGGATCTGGCTCTGGACGGAGACGTCCAGAGCGGAGACCGGTTCGTCCAGGACCAGGAGGTCCGGGTGCAGCGCCAGGGCGCGGGCGATGGCCACCCGTTGGCGCTGGCCGCCGGAGAGCTGGGCCGGGCGGCGGCCGGCGCTGTCGGCCGGGAGCGCGACCTGGTCGAGCAGCTCGCCGACCAGACGGCGGCGTTCGTGCCGATCACCGGCACCGAACGCCCGCAAGGGTTCCGACACGATGTTCGCCACCGTCAACGCGGGATTCAATGAGGTGTACGGGTTCTGGTAGACGATCTGGATGTGTCGTCGTAGCCGCCGCAGCGACCCGCCGCGCAGGCGCGTGATGTCGCGGCCGTCGAAATGCACCGAACCGCTGTCGGGTTCGGTCAGCCGGGCGATCATGCGGGCGGTGGTCGACTTGCCCGATCCCGATTCGCCTACCAGGGCCAGGGTTTCGCCCCGGTCGACGGACAGCGAGACGTCGTCCACGGCAGCGAGGGTGATGCCGCGGGCGATCCGGAAGGACTTGCGCAGCCCGCTCACCTCCACCAGCGGTTTCCGCGCGCGGGCGCGGGGCTCCCGCAGCGCGGTGTCCATACTCGGAGCGGCGGCCAGCAACTGCCCGGTGTATTCGTGCCGAGGGTTGCCGAGCACCTCTGCGGTAGTGCCGGTTTCGATGATCAGCCCGCGCCGCATCACCGCGATGCGGTCGGCCCGATCGGCGGCCACCCCGAGATCGTGTGTGATCAGCAGTGTCGCGGTGCCGGTTTCGGCCGTGCGCCCGGCCAGGTGGTCGAGGATGTGGCGCTGCACGGTCACATCGAGTGCGCTGGTGGGCTCGTCGGCGATCACGAGGTCCGGGGTGCACGCCAGCGCGATCGCGATGAGCACCCGCTGACGCTGGCCGCCCGAAAGATCCTGGGGATACTGGCGCGCCCGCAGTTCCGGACGGTCCAGCCCGGCCTCCGTCAGCAGCCGCACCGCCTCGACGGAGGCCGTGCGGCGGTCCGCCCGGCCGTGAATGCGCAGTACCTCGGCGACCTGATCGCCGATGCGCAGCACGGGATTCAGCGAGGCGGCGGGGTCCTGCGGGACCAGGCCGATCCGAGTTCCCCGCAGCCCCTGCAGGATTCGCTGCGAAGCCCGGTCCAGCCGCCGGCCCGCGAACTCGATCCGGCCCGCCGTCACCTCTCCTCCCGCACCGAGCAGCCCGATCACCGCGTGGGCGAGCGTCGACTTCCCGGATCCGGACTCCCCCACCAGCGCGACCGTCTCACCGGGACGGATGGTCAGCGTGGCATCGTCCACCGCCGTGACACGCGCCGCGCCCGTGCCGTATTCGACGCGCAGTCCTGCTATGTGCAGCAATGCTTCCCGATCGGTCTGCGACCCGCTCACCGCAAGCACCTCCCGCGTAGAACTTCGGCGGCCCTCACATTCGCTCCTGTCCGAAGGCGCGGCCGAAACGCTGGGCGGCCAGCACGACCGCGATGATCACCAGGCCGGGCAGGGTCGTCATCCACCAGGCCGTGGCCAGGTAGTTGCGTCCCTCCGAGATCAACGAACCCCACTCCGGGACAGGGGGTTTCGCACCGTAACCGAGGAAGCTCAGCGACGCGATCGCCAGCACCGCCACCCCGAACTCGACCGCCGCCAGCGCCGCCACCGGCCCGTACGCATTGCGCAGCACGTGCCGGGTCAGCACCGTGTACCAGCGCACCCCACTGGCGAAGGCGGCCTCGACATACGCCGTGCGCCGCACCCGCAACACCTCCGCGCGCATCACCCGCGCGAAGCGGGCCACCAGCGCCAGCCCCACGGCGACGGCCACCTTGCCGGTACCGAACCCCAGCACCGTGATCAGGGCCAGCGCCAGCAGCAGCTCCGGAACCGACAGCAGCACATCGATCACGCGCATGACCGCGGCGTCGACCACGCCACCGGCCGCGCCCGCCACCAGCCCGATCACCGAACCGGCGACCAGTCCGATCACAACCGCGAAAACCGTTGCGGTCAAGGATAATCCGGACGCGTGCACCACCCTCGTATAAAGGTCACGGCCCAGGTTGTCGGTACCGAACCAGTGTTCGAGGCTGGGCCCGCGCAGCTTCTCGGCCGGCACACCCACGAGCGGGTCGCCCCCGGCGAATACGGACGGCACCACCGCCCAGCCGAGCACCACGACGATCACCAGCCCCGACAGCACCACGCCGACGGACGTCCGCCACCGCGGCCGCGCAACCGACCCCCGCACAATGGAGACGTCAGTCATCAGCGCGCCCTCCCCGCCGACCTACCGCGGCTCGCCACCGCGTGCACGACCCAGACATCAATCCGTCCTCCCTCGGCTCCTTCTCCGGCACCGTCCGGGGATTCCGGCCGAACGCCCGCCGGAACGACGGACGCGCCTTCGCCGAACCAACTCCGGCAGTCGCGGCGACCCGCGGATCCAGCAGCGGATACATCAAGTCCACCACCAGGTTCACCAGCACGAAGGCGAGCGCCGTGAACACCACGACCCCCTGCACGATCGGTACGTCCTGGGCCTGCACCGCGGTCTGGGTGAGACGCCCCACGCCCGCCCGCGCGAATACCGTCTCGACCACCACGGAGCCGGCCAGCACGACGCCGACCCACACCCCGGCCACGGTCAGCGCGGGCCCGACGGCCGCGCGCAGCACGTGCCGCCGCTGCACCCACCAGCGCGAGGCCCCCTTGGCGAAGGCCACATCGATGAACGGCTGCCGCCACGTGGCCGACAGACCGCTGTAGAGCACCTGCGCGATGACCGCGCCCACCGGAACGGCCAGCGTCACGGCAGGCAGGATCGTCCCGTTCAGCCCGGCACCACCGAACGCCGGAACCAGCCGCAGCCGAAACGAAAACAACTGCAACAGCAGCAGTCCCACCCAGAACGTGGGCATCGCGGCGCCCACCGGCGGCACCGAGGTGAGCAGCGAACGCAACCACGGACGCTGCGTATACGCCGCCGCGACCGCCAGGGCGCCACCGAATACGACCGCCAGCACCAGGCTCAGACCGGCGAGAGCCAGCGTGGACGGCAGGGCCTCGCCGAACGCGCCGGTCACTGTCTGCCCGGTCGCCAGCGAACGCCCCAGATCACCCTGCACGGCGTGCGTCAGCGCCGTCCAATACTGTTCCAGCAGCGGACGATCCAGCCCGTACCGCGCCTTCGTCTCCGCGATCGCGGCGGGATCCAGGGGCGTGCCGGGGTTGGCGTCGATGGCGAGCTGCACCGGATCCGACGGCAGCAGATACAGCACCGCGAACGAGATCGTGAACGCCGCCCACAGCACGAACACCGCCTGTACCACCCGCAGGAACACGTACCGGGTCATCGGTGTACCCAGGTGTCGTAGAACTGCAGCCGGGACGACGCCTCGAATTTCAGGTCCGAGACCGCCGCCGACACGCCGATCGCCTGCGACAGCTCGATGGTCGGTATCCACAGCCCGTTGTCGAGCACCAGCCGCTGCGCGTCGCCGATCAGTTTCCCGCGCGCGGCGGCGTCGGTGGTCGCCTGCTCGCCGTCCAGCGCCTGATCCAGCGCCGGAATCGGCTCGCGCACATTGAGATTGCGCCCGTCGAGACCGAAGGTGGTGCGCAGGATGTCGCCGTCGGCGCGGGTGGTGTTGTAGTAGATCGCGTCGAAGTCCTTCGCGTTCTGCCGCGCCGTGTACTCCGAATCGGTGGCGGGCTGCAGTTCGATCTCGACGCCGACCTTGCGCAGTTGCTGCTGGGCCAGTTCGAGAATGGCCTGATTTCCGGCGAAGGCATGGCTGAACAGCACCTCGAACGACAGGCGCTGCCCGTCCTTCGCCCGGATCCCGTCACCGCCGGGCACCCACCCGGCGGCGTCCAGGGTGCGGCGCGAGGTGTCGGGGTCGTTGCCCAGCAGCGCCGAAAGATCCACGTAGTCCGGAGTTTTCGTCGCCAGCGAGCTGGTCGCGGGCAGGAACTGCGGCCCGAGCACGGTGTCCACCAGTTCCCTGCGGTCGAGGGCGGTCCGCAACGCCGACCGCACCGCGGGATCCCGCAGCGGCCCGCGCGTGACATTGGGCTGCAGCCCGAACGGAGTGCCCGGATTCGCGATGAACTGCACCGTCCCGCCCGATCCCTCGATCAGCGGAACATCCTGTGGCAGTGCGTCGCTGATCGCGTCGAGCTGCCCGGACGAGAGGCTGCCGGTCCGCACCCCCGACTCCGGCACCACGCGGAACTCGATGCCGTCCAGGTACGCCTCACCCCGATGGCCGAACACCGCCGAGCCCCAGTCGTATCCGGCGCGCTTGGCCAGCGTCGCAGAACTGCCCTGCCGGTAGTCGGTGTACACGAACGGCCCGCTGCCGATGTCGTCACCGAGGCAGCGTTGCTCGGCCGGCTTCGCGGTGGTGGCCTCCGACAGTATGCCCAACTGCGGCGTCGACGATGCCTGCAGGAACTGCGCGTTGGGCTCGGCGAACCGCACCTCGGCGGTGAGCGGATCGGGCACCGTGGTCCCGGTGTACCCGGCCAGATAGCTTGCCGCCAAAGGGGCCTTCGCCCCGGTGAGAGTGTTCACGACGGCGTCGAAGTTCTTCTGCACCGATGTCGCGGTGAGGGCGGTGCCGTCGCTGAAGGTGACTCCCGGATGCAGGTGGAAGGTGAACGTCCGGGCGTCCGGACTCACCTCCCAGCGGTCGGCCAGCCAGGGCCGGATCTCGCCGGTCGCGGGATCCTGGTCGGTCAGCGAGTCGACGATCTGCCGGGTGACGTACAGGGTCTGGTTGGTACTGGACTGGGCCGGATCCGAGCAGGTCGGCGCCAGCGACAGGCCGTAGTGCACGGTGCCGCCGGGCCGCGGCGGGCCCGCGTCGCCACCGGCACCGGAGTCGACACCACAGCCCGCCAGCGCTACCGTCGCCGCGAGCGTAGTGATCAGGGCCGCAAGGGCTTTCATCGATGATCTCCCAAGACATCGGAGGTATGGCGGTTCGCGCCGATCGGCCTGCTCGGAATGCGGCGGCGCAGCTCCGGCGCCACCTCGGACTGGAACAGCTCGAGGCTTTCGCGATGCTGCTTCTCGGTGAGACCATCGCTGTCGGCACTCATATGGATCACCTCGTGCCCCAGCGCCTCGTGGTAGAGCCCGACCTTGTCCAGCACCTGCTGCGGGCTGCCCACCAGCGCCGAGCTGCGCTCCACGAAATCTTCCAGCGTCTCGAAAACCGCCGGCGTGCCGAACTTCCGGGACACCGCCCGGCGCGCCTCGAAGATCGGGCGGTAGGCCGCGAGCGCATCCTGCGACTCCCGCGCCACGTAGAGTCCGGCGGTGCCCGCGCCGACCAGGGCCTCGGCCGGATCGTGCCCGTGGGCCGCCCAGCGCTCGCGATAGTGCGCGACCAGCTCCGCATAGGGCTCCACCGGGTAGGTCACATTCGCCGAGAACACCGGATCACCCTGCCGCGCGGCCAATTCCACGGAGTCCCGGCTGGTGGCACTGCCGTGCCAGATCCGCAGTCGCGGTTGCAGCGGCCGCGGCAGCGCCTTGGCGTCGGACAGCGGCGGCCGGAACCGGCCGGACCAGGTCACGCTCTCGCCCGCCCACAGCCGCCGGAACAGCTCGTACCCTTCGCGATTGCGATCCCATTGGTCCTCGGCCGTCACGTGGAACAGCCGTGCCTGCGCGGCGCCGTTGCCCTTACCGATGATCAGCTCCAGCCTGCCCTCGGACAGGTTGTCCAGCGTCGAGTAGTCCTCGAAGGCCCGCACCGGATCGAGCAGGCTCAGCGTGGTCACGCCGGTGAACAGGGCAATACGCGAGGTGAGGGCCGCGATATGGCTGAGCACCACCGGCGGCGCGGAGGACAGGAACGGATCCTCGTGCCGCTCACCCACGGCGAAGCCGTCGTAGCCCAGTTCCTCGGCCAGCCGGGCGCTGTCGACCACCCGGCGCAGCCGTTGCGCGGGAGATTCGGTGGCGCCCGTCACCGGGTCGGGTTGATGCGTAATCAGTGTCAGCAGCAGGAATTTCATGGCGTCACCCGGCCCGCCTCGGCAGTCCCACCGGATTGATCCGCGACTGCTGCACGGCCTCGCTCCGCAGGCCCCAGCGGTCGAGGACCTTCTGGTAGACACCGGTGTCGAGGGCGTGCTGCAGGGCCGCGTGCACGGCGCCGTTGAGGCCGTTGTCCTTCTTGGTGAGCACCGCGATCTCGGCCTGGAGTGCGTCGCCGGCGCCGGAGTACGTTGCGGCGATCTTCGTTTCGCCGGAGGTCGCCGAATGGTAGACGGCCACCGGGTTCGGCCCCAGGAATCCGTCGATGCGGCGCGAGGCCAGCGCCAGGTAGTAGTCGGTCTGCTGCTGGTAGTAGGCGATATCGATGGCGGGCAGGCCCTCGGCCACGTTGCGCGTGTTCCATTCGACCAGCAGCTGTTCCTGGTTGGTGCCCGCTCCCACGCCGATTCGCTTGCCCGCCAGCGACTTCCGGTCGGGCATCGCCCAGTCGGCGTCCTTCGCCACCTCCAGGGCGATAGTGTCCAGCCGGTAGGTGGCGAAGTCGTACTTCTCCTTACGTTCCTCGGTAACCGTCACATTGGATATGAACGCGTCCACCTCGCCCGAATCGATCCGGACGAAGTTCTGCGACCAGTCCGCGGCGGTCACCTCCGGCTTCAGCCCGAGGATGTCGGCGACCAGATAGGCGAAATCGACCTCCGAGCCGACGATGGTGCGGTCGTCACTGGCGTAGAACCGCAAGGGCGGACCGGTCTGGGAGGATCCGGTGACCACCAGCGTGCCGCGGTCGCGGATGGCCTGCGGCACCTGCGCCGCGATGGCATCGACCTTGTCCGCGCGCACCCTGCCGGACTGTTCCGGAGACAGGTCGAAGGTCTGTCCCTCCACCGTGCGGACCTCGTCGATGTTCTCGCCGTTGCCGCACGCACCGGCCAGCAGTGCCGCGGTCGTCAGTACTGCGGCCCATGCGGCGACACCTCGGCCGTGGCGGGCTGGAAACATGGTCGTGTCCTTTACATCCGGAATCGGTACGTACTCGACGAAGCTCAGAGCACGTGGGCCAGAAAGGCTTTCGTGCGGGGATGGGCGGGGTTGTCGAGCACTTCCATCGGCGGGCCCTGCTCGACGATCCGCCCGGCGTCGAGAAGCACGACGGTGTCGGCGATCTCGCGGGCGAACCCGACCTCGTGGGTGACGATCACCAGCGTCGCTCCGTCGTGGGCCAGGGTGCGGATCACGTCCAGGACCTCGCCGACGAGTTCCGGGTCCAGCGCCGAGGTCGGCTCGTCGAACAGCACGACGCGCGGCCGCAGCGCCAGCGCCCGGGCGATCGCCACCCGCTGCTGCTGACCGCCGGACAGCTGCCTCGGATAGGACTCGGCCTTGTCCGCCAGCCCGACCCGTTCCAGCAGGGCGATCGCCTCACCCTCCACCTCGTTCCGGCCGCGCCCCTGCGCGCCCACGGGTGCGAGGGCGACATTCGCGAGCACCGTGAGATGCGGGAACAGATTGAAATCCTGGAAGACGAACCCGATCCGCGACCGCTGCCGCAGGACCTCCCGCTCGCTCAGCTCGTGCAGTTTCGCGCCCTTGCGCCGGTAGCCGACGAGCTCGCCGCCCACCCGCACGGTGCCGGCGTCCACCTTCTCCAGATGGTTGATCACCCGCAGCAGGGTGGATTTCCCCGAGCCGGACGGCCCCGAGCACGGCGGTCACCTCGCCCGGACGCACGGCGAGGTCGACGCCGCGCAGCACCTCGTCGTGACCGAAAGACTTACGCACGCCCCGTAATTCGAGCGCGTACTCGGCCGTTTCCCCGCCCTGTCGTCATCGCCGCTCCTGTGTCGTGATCTCGGCGATCTTCCGGCGCACGCGCTGCCACGGCGTCGGGGGAAGTTCGCGCTCACTGCCTTTCGCGAAATATCGCTCGATGTAGTACTGGACGACGGTCAGGACCGTGGTCAGCACGATGTACCAGACGGTGGCCACCATGAGCAGCGGCACCACCCGGCCGTTGCGGCCGAAGATCACCTGCACCTGGTAGAACAGCTCGGCGATCGCCATCACGGAGACGATCGAGGTGCCCTTGAACAGGCTGATGATCTCGTTCACCGCATTCGGCAGGATGCCGCGCATGGCCCTGCGGGGCGACGATGGTGAAGAACTGCCGCCGCCACGGCAGGCCCAGCGATTTGGCCGCCTCCACCTGCCCCGGATCCACCGAGATGATCCCCGCCCGGATGATCTCGGCCGAATACGCCGCCTGATGCAGCGCCAAACCGATGACGGGCGGCGGTGAATCCGCTGATCACGCCGTTCACGTCGAAGGTGTACACGGCCGGGCCGAACGGGACGCCGAGGCTCAGCGTGCGGTAGAGATAGGCGATATTGAACCAGAAACAGCAGCTGCACGATCAGCGGGATGGACCTGAACGCCCAGATGTAGACCCCACGAAATGACCTGTAGCACAGGATTGTTCGACAACCTGCCGATGGCGAGGCCGATGCCGAGCGCGAAGGCCGAGCAGGGTGCCCCAGCAGGTTCAGCTCGATCGTCAGCCGCAGCGCCCGCAGCACCGAGTCCGCGGTGAAGTACGCACCGAAGGTCGGCCAGTCCCAGCCCGGATTGGTGACCAGGCCGTGCACGAACTGCGCCACCAGCACGAGCGCCACCGCCGCCACCCACCCAGCGGCCACGGATGCCAGGTGCGTGCTACCGGCAGGACGTCCCTCCCCTGCCGCGTCCGATGCCCGCTCGGCGCCGGTGCTGCCACGGTGCTCATACGTCGATCGATCCCTCCATCGGTCCCCGGCGGTAGCACCCACACCCGAGAGCCGGGGGGTTGCTGCGACGTCGTCGAGCCGGGTCTCTCGGTCGCTCTGGATGGCCGGAACATGACGCTAAACCGCGCTCGCCCCGGCGTCTGCATTCTCGATCGCGCTGAATCCAATTCTTGCCGGGGCCGGTTTTCGCGCCGACGGAGGGTTTTGCTCGCGCTGATCGTGACGCGGTGGCAGATCCGCGCCGCCGCCGGATAATTCGTGCGACGGGACGCCACCCGGCCCCGCACTCCTGTCCGTCAACGTCGTCCCGTCCCGTCAACGTCGTCCCTGTCCGTCACCGTCGTCCCTGTCCGTCAACGTCGTCGAGGAGCCCTTTGACCACGTCATCACTGCCGGTGAATCTCAAGCACGCCAAGGACATCCACCCGGACGTGGACGTTCCGCCTGCTGCACGAGCTCAATCCACCCGGAGCGCACGCTCTGGTCACCGGCCGAGCTGCGCCGAGCTGACCGCGGCGGTGGCCGATCAACTGGCCCACTCCCCTGCTGGACATTCGTCCGATTTCCGGCACCGGGCAGCGGTGGTGGAGCCGGCCTGGGGTCTCACCATGGGTGGTCGAATTGTGGCTGCCTGTCGTGGGGACCGGGCCAGGGCACCGAACCGCACGACCACGGCGGCGCGTCGGGGGCGTTCACCGTGACCGTCGGCCAACTCGACGAGCAGTATCGCCATCCCGGTAACGCGGTCCGCGACGCACGGTGGCGCGCCGGTGAAACCCGTCGCCTTCGGCCCGCAACGGGCACACTGGGTGCGCAACCCCAGCCACCACCCGCCCGGCCGCCTCGGTGCACGCCTACTCACCACCGTTGCAGCCCGTGCGGGAATACCACTCGCTCGACGATTTCGAGGGCATATGAGTTTCGAGGGCATATGAGCACGAACGACGAACCGGTACTGAACGTCGAGCAGCTGCTCGGGCGCGCCCGAGCCGGTCTGGACCGCCTCGACCCGCGACAGGCGGCCGAGTCGCAGGCGTCCGGCGCACTGGTGGTCCGATATCCGGCCGGAATCGAACCGCAAGGCGGAGGGGACGATTCCGGGCGCGCTGGCGATCGAACGCATCGTGCTGGAGTGGCGGCTCGACCCCGCGGGCGACCATCGGCTGCCGGGCCTGACCGGCGACACCGCCGTGGTGATCGTGTGCAACGAGGGCTACGCCTCCAGCCTCGCCGCCGCCACGGTGGCGGCAGCTCGGGCTGGCGCGGGCCACCGACCTGGCCGGCGGGTTCCGGGCCTGGAAGGCGGCGGGTCTTCCGGTCGACGGCGGGAGCGATGCCGACGGCCGCGATCCCACGGAACACCCGGTGCAGCAGTAGAATTCGAGCCCGCAGCGCATCGACCGAACACCCGCGAGACTCGAGCACACCCGCAAGATTCGGGCACACCCGCGAGGTTCGAGCACGCCGACACTCGAGTACGTCCCGCCTACTCCGGTCGGGCTACTCCGGTCGGGCCAGGTCCTTGGCGAAGCAGTGGGACAGTGGCAGCACCTCGTACGGCGGGAAGATCGGGATGCGGTGGTATCCGCTGCGCCGGTAGAAGCGAACGCGCGTCCGGCTGAAGGTGCCCGGTCTGCAGGATCACCCGTGCCACACCCTGTGCCCGCG